>CAXTRP010000150.1:0-7188 GCA_964246615.1 uncultured Caulobacteraceae bacterium
GCAGGCAGTCGCGCGGGCCGTAGATGTCGGCGAGATAGGCGTTCAACGCTCTCGAACGCTGGATCAGGCCGCGCTCGAGCGTCGCCCATTCCGGCCGGGTCAACACGCGCGGTATGATGTCGAAGGGGATCAGCCGCTCCTCGGCATCGGTGTCGCCGTAGACCGCAAACGTTATGCCTATGCGGCGGAAAAGGAGTTCCGCCTGCTGGCGCCGGGTCGCCAGCAGATCTTGCGGCGTCTCCTCCAGCCAGCGCTGCAGCGCTTCGTAGCCTGCTCGGACCGCCGCCCCGTCCAGCCGTGCGCCGTGCATTTCGTCGAAAGTCTGCATTCCCACCGGCCTGTTCACGGGCGCGAGCTGAACAGCCTGCCTAGGCCTTCACCTTAGCTGAACAAAGCCCCTTGGCGCCGGAAGGGCCGCAATGCTTATCATTTGGGCGATCGTAGCGCTTTCGCCGCAGAAGCAATCAAGCTCGGGAGGGAGGCCTAGCCGAGCCGTCGGGACATCTTGGGCGATGGGCGCGCAGAGCGCCGCCAGCGCTGTCGTAGTGCAGATGCCCACCCTCCTGATCGGCTACCGCTACGCTCCGCATGCGAGAATTCAGCTGAAAGGATGCATCGCTGCGGAGCGGACCGGCGTTCTCCCTGCCACGGTCCGGGTAGCGGCTTCCACACAAGACGGGGTGGTCCAATCCTGCAGCAGGAGTTTGTCGTGAGCGAGCCCAAGCGGCCTACTGCGGAGGACATGGTCGGTCAGACGCTGCCTTATCCGGCAAGCCAGTCCGACATGGCCATCGCGCCTCAGAGTTCCCTTTCGGCTTACAAGCCGGCTGGCAAGCTGCTGGGCAAGCGGGCGCTGATCACCGGCGCGGACAGTGGCATAGGCCGGGCGGTCGCCGTGGCCTTCGCTATGGAAGGCGCGCAGGTCAGCATCCTCTACAACGAAAGCGATGGCGACGCGCAGGAGACCCGGAGGATGGTCGAGGATCGCGGCGGCGCCTGTCACGTCATCAAGGCCGATGTGCGTAGTCGTCAGGCCTGCCTGGACGCGGTGGCCGAAGCTGTCGAGGCTTTCGGCGGCCTAGACGTTCTGGTGAACAACGCCGCCTACCAGAAGGCGCAGGAGGGGGGCCTGCTCGACGTGACCGAGGAGCAGCTTCGGCGCACCTTCGAGACCAACATCTTCGGCTACATCTTCATGGCTCAGGCGGCGCTCCCGCACCTCAAGGCTGGCTCCTCGATCATCAACACAGGCTCCATCGTGGGGATGACGGGCAATCCCCTGCTGATCGACTACACCGCCACCAAGGGCGCGATCCACGCCTTCACCCGCTCATTGGCCTTGTCGTTGGGTGAGCAGAACATCCGGGTGAACGCGGTGATCCCGGGGCCGGTTTGGACCCCCAACATTCCTGCCACCATGCCCAGGAGCGAGGTGGAGACCTTCGGTCATGAGGTGGCCCTCGCCCGGCCGGGACAGCCTGAGGAGCTGGCGCCCGCCTACGTTCTCCTGGCGTCCGACGACGGTTCCTTTATGACCGGGTCGTTGGTGCAGGTTACGGGCGGAAAGCTATCCAGCGACTCATGACGGTCGACGACGGCGACGTGGCGGCGCTGGAGGCGCGCACGCGTGACCTGCTCCTGAGCGATCGGCTTACCCGCCCTACCCGCGAGGTGCTGCTGCGGCGGCTGGACCGGCGGTTCGGGCCGCCTACGGCCTTGTCCGTCAGCCAGATGCGGACGCTGGACGCCGTGTGTCTGCGCCTTATCCCTGAGCCGCAGCTTGTGCAGCGCGTTGCGCTATCCAACGCCTTCGAGGCTTGGTTGAAAGGCGGCGGCGCCCGCGGCTGGCGCCACCAGAAAGCTCTGCCCGACCTGCAGCTTCACCGCTGCGGCCTGGATGCGCTCGACCAGCAAAGCGCCGGGCGGAGAGGCTGCGTCTTCACCGACCTTCTTCCAGCGGATCAGGACGCCCTGCTGCAGGCGGCGAGCGAAGGGTCGGCGCCGGCGCCGGCCGGCTTCGATCCGGCCATCTGGTTCACCGAACTGCTCACCATTCTCACCGAGATCTTTTACGCTCATCCGCTGGTGCAGGTCGCCATCGGCTACGACGGCATGGCGGACGCCCAGACACCGCTGGCCGTGGGCCTGCAAGCCGTGGCCGAGGAGGCCAGAACCCATGGCCGCTGACACCCCGCAGCGCCGCTACGCGGACAGCGAGACAGTGGACGCGGTGGTCATCGGGACAGGTGCGGGCGGCGCGCCGATCCTGATGCGGCTGGCGCAGGCGGGCCTGAGCGTCGTGGCGCTGGAGGCCGGCCGCAGCTGGACGCCCGCGGAGGACTTCGCCAGCGACGAGGCCGAGCAGGAAAAGCTGTTCTGGAAGGACGAGCGGCTTTCCGCAGGCGCCGACCCCATCCCCTTTGGCCGCAACAACTCAGGCGTCGGCGTTGGCGGCTCCACCCTGCATTGGACCGCCTACGCCGTGCGCCCGCAGCCGGACGACCTTCGCCTGCACACCGAGTTCGGCGTGGGTCGCGACTGGCCGCTCCGCTACGACGAGCTTGAGCCCTACCTTGACGAGGCGGAACGCTGGCTGGGCGTCAGCGGCCCTTCGTCCTATCCCTGGGGTCCGCCACGCCAGGCCTATCCACGACCGCCGCTCCCGCTCAACGCCGCCGCCGAACTGATGCAGGCAGGCGCTGCGGCGATCGGGTTGACGACCTCGCCTGCGCCCAACGCCGCACCCTCCAGCGCCTACGATTACGGCGGCGTGCACCGGCCGGCCTGCACCAGCCGCGGCTTCTGCCAGGCGGGGTGCAGCGTTGGCGCGAAAGGCTCCGCCGACGTCGTCTTCATCCCGCTGGCCACGCGGGCGGGCGCTGAGGTGCGCGAACGCTGCTTTGTCACCGGCTTCGAGCGGAGCACGGACGGGGCCGTCTCAAGCGTCCTCTACCGCGACGCCGATGGCCATGAGACGCGCCAGCGCTGCCGTGCGGTTTTCCTGTGCGCCGGCGGCGTCGAGACGCCGCGCCTCCTCCTGATCAATGGACTGGCCAACAGCTCGGATCAGGTAGGGCGCAACTTCATGGCCCACACCGCGCTGCAGATCTGGGCGGAGGTCGACGCTCCAGGCAAGCCTACCCGCGGCATTCCTGGCGGCCTGATCAGCGAGGACGCCCACCGACCCAAAGACGCCACCTTCGCGGGAGGCTACTTGGTGCAGAGCATAGGGGTCATGCCCATGACCTACGCCTCAACCATGGCGCGTGGCGTCGGCCTCTGGGGCGAGGCGCTCACCCGCCAAATGCGGCGTTTCAACCACGTAGTCGGCATCAACATGTGCGGCGACTGCCTGCCTCACGCGGAGAACAGGCTGACCTTGAGCGATGAGGTCGACGCTCGCGGCCTTCCCAAGCCGCTGATCACCTTCTCCAACGGCGACAACGAAACCGCCATGACCGCCCACGGCGATCGGCTGATGGCGGCGGTGCTGGAAGCCGGCGGCGCGTTCAATCTCAGGCGAGCCCCGCGCAACGCCCACACGCTCGGCGCATGCCGCATGGGCGACGACGGCGAGGATGCGGTGGTGAACGCTGATGGCCGCAGCTTCGATATCGAGAACCTCTACATCTGCGACAACTCCACCTATCCCAGCGCCCTCAGCGTCAACCCCTGCGTCACCCAGATGGCCTTGAGCTTACGGACCGCCGATCGTTTCCTGGCCCGCGCCTGACGGCGCGGCAGAAACGGCTTGATCGATGGGCGCCCTACGCCGATGAGGGCGTCGCCGCCGTGCAGAGAAAGCCGCTCTTGAATCCTTCCCGTTCCGCGTCCGCAGCCTGGCTTCTGGGAGTGTTCGCGAGCCTCTTCCTAGTCACCGCCGCCTGCCACGCCCAGCCGCCGGAAAGCGCCGCGGACATCGCGTTCGGCAAACGGGTGCGCACCTACCTGCTGGCCCATCCGGAAGTGCTGCAGGAGGCGTTCGAGCGGCTTCAAGCCAAGCAGGACGCCGACAAGGCCGCAGGCGCCCGCCAGGCCATCGCCAGCCGCGGCGCCTTGCTGGAACACGATGCCCGCGATCCGGTGCTCGGCAATACCCATGGCGCTGTGACGGTGGTGGAGTTCTTCGACTACCGCTGCCCCTTCTGCAAAGGCGCCGAGCCGGACATTCAGAAGCTGCTCGCCGATAACCCCGACCTCCGACTGGTGCTGAAGGAGTTCCCCATCCTGGACGTCGAGGATCGGACCCACATCTCGGAGGACGCGACCCGCGCTGCGCTCGCGGCCAATGCCCAGGGCAAGTACGCGTCGGTCCATCGTGCGCTGCTGGCGCAGAAGCATCTGGACGAAGATGGGATCGCCGCGGTGCTGAAGGCGAACGGAGTCGATCTCGCCGCAGCGAAGGCTGTGGAATCATCTGCCGCCACGACCACCCAGATCGCCGACGTGCATGCCCTGGCCAGGGCGCTGGGCGCCGACGGCACGCCAGCCTTCGTGGTGGGCGGCCAGATGATTGCGGGCGCCCAGATGGACGCCCTGCGCGCCGCCATTGCAGAGGCGCGCAAGACCTCCAGCCGCTAGCCCCCGGCGCGGCCAGCGAACATGGCGCTCCCGAGCGAAGCCCGGCTCACCGTCGACCTTGACGCCATGGCCGCCAATCTCGCGATCCTGCGCCAGAACGCGGCGGGAAGTGAGATCGCGCCCGTGGTCAAGGCCGATGCCTACGGCCTGGGCCTGGCGCCGGTGGCGCTGCGGCTCTGGTCGGAAGGCGCTCGCCGCTTCTTCGTGGCGCGATTGTCTGAGGGCGTAGAGCTGCGCCGAGCTCTCGGACCCGAGCGCCCTGCGGTGATCTACATCCTGGACGGCTGCGGCGAGGAGGCCGCCGCCGCCCTCGTCGCCCACGGCTTGACGCCGATCCTCAACAGCCTGGTCCAAGTGCGGGAGTGGACCAGCCACGCCCGGACCCTCGGCCGAACGCTTCCGGCGGCCCTGCACATAGACACCGGGCTGAACCGGCTGGGCCTGCGGCCCGAGGAAGCCCAGGCGCTGGCGCAGACGAGCGATGGCCTGCACGGCATGGACGTGGAGCTCGTGCTCAGCCACCTCGCTTGTGCGGAGACGCCTGACGATCCCTTGAACGAGCGCCAGCTGGCCCTGTTCGCGGCGGCGTCGAGCCTTTTCCCTGGAGCGGCGGTGAGCCTCGCCGCTTCGGCGGGGCTTCACCTGGGCGAGCGGTTCCATGGCGCCGTCGTGCGGCCTGGCATCGGGCTGTACGGCTTCGACCCCGGCTCAGACGGCCGCATCAGGCCGGTGGCCCGCTTCGACGCGCCGGTGATCCAGGTGCGCAACGTCATGCCCGGCGAGAGCATCGGCTATGGCGCGAGCTTTCGGGCGGCGAAGCCGATGCTGGTGGCGATCGTCGCGGCGGTCTATGCGGACGGCGTCTTGCGCGCCGAGAGCCGGCCACGTTATGGGTGGCTCCTAGGGGCGAAGCGCGCCTTCCTCGGCCGGATATCGATGGACCTGATCGCCTTGGACGTCACCGGTTGCGAGGCGTGGCCGGGGGCGAGGGTGGAGCTGTTCGGGGCCAACCTGCCCATTGCACAGGCTGCAGTGGACGCCGGAACCATCGCCTACGAGCTTCTGACCGGCGTCTCAGCGCGCGTTCGCAGAGAATATATTGGCTTGCAGACGGAATGAATCCCGTCCGCGCCATCGGCCGCTCGGCGTTCGACCTGCTGCAGGCGGCGGGCGAGCTGGCGATCTTCGCGGGCCGGGGGGTGAGCGCCGCCTTCATGGCGCCCTTCTTCGGCCGCCAGCTTGTTCGCCAGCTCTACGCGATCGGCTACTTCTCGCTTCCCGTGGTGGGTCTGACGGCGGTGTTTACCGGCGCAGCGCTGGCGCTCAACATTTACACCGGCGGCGCGCGCTTCAACGCCGAGGCGATCATGCCCCAGATCGTGGCGCTCGGCATCACGCGCGAACTCGGCCCAGTGCTGGCGGCGCTGATGCTCGCCGGCCGGGTCTCCGCCGCCATAGCCGCAGAAATCGGGGCCATGCGCGCCACCGAGCAGATCGACGCCCTGCAGACCCTGTCCACCGACCCCTACCGCTACCTGATCGCGCCGCGTCTGACCGCCGCCGTGCTCACCCTGCCGCTGCTGACGGCGGTCGGCGACGTCATCGGCATCGCCGGAGGCTGGCTGGTGGCGGTGGCGACGCTGAAGTTCAACGGCGTGATCTACATCCAGAACACCTGGAACTTCCTCCAGCCGTGGGACGTCGGCTCCGGCCTGATCAAGTCGGCGGTGTTCGGTTTCATCGTGGCCTTGATGGGCTGCTACAACGGCTTCAACAGCCATGGAGGCGCCCGGGGCGTAGGCCGCGCCACCACCAACGCGGTGGTTTCCGCCGCCGTGCTGGTGTTCGCCAGCGACTACATCATGACGAGCCTGCTGCGGTGAGCGCTTCAGTGGCCGCGCCTCCGCCCAAGCTGGAACTGCGGGGCGTCACCAAGACCTTCGAGGGCCGGCGCGTGCTCGACGGGGTGGATATCGTGGTGCAGCCGGGCCGCTCCCTGGTGATCATCGGCGCTTCGGGGCAGGGCAAATCGGTCACCCTGAAGATTGCGGTGGGCCTGATGCGCCCGGACGCCGGCAAGGTGTTCATGGACGGCGACGACACCACCGGCATGAAGACGGCCGACCGCTCCCACCAGCATGGGAGACTCGGCATGCTGTTCCAGGGCTCCGCCCTGTTCGACAGCCTGAAGGTTTGGCAGAACGTGGGCTTCAGGCTCGTCAACGTCGATGGCGTCAGCCGCAAGGACGCCCGCGATCGCGCCATCGAAGCAATGGCCCGGGTAGGCCTGCCCGCCGACGTGGCCGACCGCTACCCGAGCGAGATTTCCGGCGGCATGCAGAAGCGGGTGGGCCTGGCCCGCGCCGTGGTGGCGCATCCGGAAATCCTGTTCTTCGACGAGCCGACCACCGGCCTGGACCCCATCACGTCGGACGTGATCAACGACCTCATCATCGAGGAAGTGCGCCGTCTCGGCTGCACCGCTGTGTCGATCACCCACGACATGAGCTCGGCCCGCAAGATCGGCGACGAGATCGCCATGCTGCACGGCGGCAAGATCGTCTGGCGCGGGCCGGCTAAGTCCATCGACGAGGCCGACAGCCCCCA
>CAXTRP010000151.1:0-7144 GCA_964246615.1 uncultured Caulobacteraceae bacterium
GTCTGAGGTGGCGCGCTCGGGCCGTCGGCGGCTCTCCTCCATCCTCTTCGCTTGAGGGTCGAGGCGTTGGCCAGCTATCGTCACGCGTCGGACCTGCCGCAGCTGATCCCGATCTTCCCGCTGGATGGAGCATTGCTGCTGCCGCGGGGACAGTTGCCGCTGAACATCTTCGAGCCGCGCTATCTGAACATGATCGACGACGCCATGGCCGGCGAGCGGATCATCGGCATGATTCAAACCCGCTCGGGTGGTGCGCGAGACAACCCGGCGCTGGTGGCCGCGGGGTGCGCGGGCCGGATCACCAGCTATGCGGAGACTTCGGACGGGCGCTATCTGCTGACGCTGACAGGTGTCTGTCGGTTCCGCATGGTCGGCGAGCCTTCGACCCAGACGCCCTACCGTCAGGTCCGAGCGGACTATTCGGCGTTCGAGGCCGACCTGGAGGCTGGCGGCGAGGGGGAACTCGACGCCGGCCGGCCCGAACTGCTGGCGGGGTTGAAGGCCTATCTCGACGGACGCGGGCTTGAGCTGGACTGGGACCAGGCGCGCGAGGCGCCGATGGAGGCCTTGATCAACAGCCTGTCCATGGCGCTCCCCTTCGAGCCGGCGGAGAAGCAGGCCCTGCTGGAGGCGCCGCTGATTGAGGACCGGCGCACCGTCCTGGTCATGCTGCTGCAGATGGGGGCGGCGGCGGGTGGCGGGGGCGATGATGACGATGCGCCCCTGATGCAGTAAGCACGGCTCGATGACCGCTCCCCGCGACACCGCTCCCCGCTCTACCGAGGTCGATCCTCGCCTGCTCGAGGTGCTGGTCTGCCCCCTGACGCACACGCCCTTGGAGTACGACCGCGACGCCCACGAACTGATCAGCCGATCCGCGGGCCTGGCCTATCCCATCCGTGATGGCGTGCCGGTCATGCTGCCCGAGGAGGCGCGCGCCCTGGCGGAGACGGAGTAGGTCTTCGCGTCCAGTCTGTGAGATCCCGCGTGCCCACACTCTTTGGCGTAAAGCGTCGCGTCGACAGCTTCATCAACCCGCCGCCGCCTGCGCCCCCTGCGCCGCCTCCCTTCGAGCACGGCCATCCCGACAGTCCGCTGACGCGCAACTTTCAGGACCGCCGTCGCCTGACCCGGGCGCTGGAAAGCCTGCAGTCACTTTCGGATCCTGACGAGCACTGCGCGTTAACGGTGATTGAGGAGATCACGGGCCGCCGGCCCGCCTTGACGCCGTTGGGTGATCTGGTCGCGCTCATGGACGGGCTGCAGCGAGCGGCCACGCTGATCCCTGGCAATCTGAGCCTGCGGCTAGCCTTGGCCGACGCCATGATCGCTGCGGGACGGCAAGAGGAGGGGGACGCCCTGGCCATCTCGGTGATCCGCGACAGCCGTCCCCGCGATCTGCTGCGCCACGAAGGCACCGATCTTGAGGCGTTCGCCGCTCCGCAGATGACCGGCGCCTTCTTCCACTGCGTGGACACCGGCGACGCCTTCATCCAGGGCCATCCCAAGACCGCCGCGGTGACGGCGCGCGAAATGCTGATGGCCCATTGGCCCGAGCTGACGGGCAAGTCGGTGCTGGACATTGGGGCCTATGCCGGCTGGTTCTCCTTCGAGGCGGAGCGGCGGGGCGCCGCCAAGGTCACCGCCAACGACTACTACGCCTGGATGGTCGACTATCCGCTGGTCTGGGACTGGATCGCGGCCCAGCAGGCGGCGGGGATCGAGCCCGAGTCCTATCGGGCGCCCTATCCCGTCAACGATCCCGTAGGCCAGCCCGGACGCGCCCTGTTCGACCACACCCGCGCCCTGCTGGGCAGCCGGGTGGAGCCGGTGTTCGGCCCAGTCGACACCACGCCCCTGGACCCGCACGACATCGTGCTGCTGCTGGGCGTGCTCTATCATCACGAGAACCCAGTGGCGCTGCTCCGCCGGGTGTTCGAGCTGACGCGCGAGACCCTGGTGATCGAAACCCTGTGCATGGAGTATTGCGCCAGCCTCGCCAGTCCCATCTGGCACTTCTACGGGCCGGGCGACGTACAGCGGGACAACACCACCATGTGGGCTCCGAGCGCCATCGCGCTTCGCGACCTGCTGCTCAAGGTCGGCTTCAGCCGGGTGGAGCTGTTCTACGGCTGGGACATGGTCGGCTACGAACAGGGTTGGGAGCGGTTGGAGTGCCGGCTCTGGGCGCACGCGCACCGGTGATGCGCAGATTTTCTTAGCTCGTATCTAAGCCGCGGGCAGCATTCCCAGGTACTCCGGGCTCTCCATGATCTTCTCCAAGGCGTAGAGCACGCCCGCCTCAAGCCCGATGTTGTCGAGCACCATGCCGAAGTGCTCCAACCCGTAGGCGTCCACGTCCCGCCGCAGGGTGGCGCGGTAGACGAGGCTCAGCGCGCTGTGGATCTGCGCCTCGCGGGAAGGGTGGGCGCCGGTGTCGCGCTCCAGAACCTCCTCCACCGCCGTGGTGAGCGCCTGCAGCCTCAACGCCGGATCGGAGAAGTGGGAGCGCAGCATCTGGCGGACGAACCGCGCGCGGGGTGCGTTCAGGACGCTGGCGGAGGCCAACTCCACATCCTGTCGACGCTCGGGATTATCGCGCAGCAGCCACTGCAGCATCTCCTGGTCGTCGGGGTTGCTCCAGGTGCGCTCGGTCTCCAGCCGCGCCTCGTCATAGGCGGCTTCGAACGCGAGCCGCCACTGCGCCAGCAGCCAGGCCGTGGTGGGATGGCGCAGGTTCACCAGCATGACGCCGTCGTTCACGTCCCACCAGTGTGGCCCGGCGTGCGCCGAGGTGACCACCAGCGCTGCGCCCCTGTGCTTGCGCAGATAGCCCTTCAGGTCGAACGCCAGGTCGGCCACGAAGGCGTCGGCGTCCATATACACCGCCCAGTCGAAGCGACCCTGCGCCAATAGATCGCCCAGCAGGTAGATGCGGTTGAAGGACGCCTGCCAAGGCCACTCGCCGCGCCGCACGCCGACATAGGCCTCATAGGCGAAGCCATGACGCTGACAATAGGCCCGAACGCTGCGACCGCTCTGCTCCAGGTACGGACGGTACTCGGCAGAGTCCGCAGTCTGGGTGAAGCAAACGCGCATATGGCCAGTCGCTTGGGGGTTGGCGTCGTTCAACGCGCCAAAGCGGCGCTTGTGGCCGTCCTGATAGGGGATCGCGGCGCGGCCGACCATCCCCGCCTGCAACGTGCGGCGCAAACCGAGGCATGCTTCTCATGCCGCGCCAGGTAGCGCCTGGGTTATTGCCGGATGAAGGCGGTGGAGGCCAGGAACTGGTCGGTAAGCGTGATGAAGCCGCTATTGATGCTCGTTGGGTCCGATGCGGAGGCGCGGTAGTAATATTTCGGCGCTGAAGCGCATGCCAGGAGTGCTGCACTGACCGTACTCGAGGTATTGGGCCCGTTGGGGTAGATCGAGTGGCGAACGAAGGTCTCGTAAAGGCTGTACTCGCCAGGATCTTGCCCGTTTAGGGGAACGTAGGGCGTTTCCAGCACGCCGACGATGACGCCGTTGTTCTTCATCGTCGTGCATTGGGCGGTGCTCATCGGCGAGGCGTAGCAGCCGGTCGCGTAATAGCCTTGCCAGTAAGGTGATACGGAGTTGGCCCCGTAATAGCCCGGCACATCCCACGCCGAGTCCGGCTGCGCGCCGCCGCAAGAGAAGTCGGAATAGAAGTCCGATTGCAGCCCGTCGGTGACGATCAAGGCGAACTTCAAGGGCGTGGCGGCGGTGGCGCCGTTGCCGCTCTTACCCACATTGTTGGCGAAGGCGGGCAGGTTTTCGTTCAGATGGGTGTCTAGACCTACGAATAGGCCCTTGATCGCGGTCGCCGGATCGGTCCAGTCGTTGGGGGTGGTCGCCTTGTAGGCCTGGGTCAGATTGTCGGCCACCGAGTAGACGTTCATGTAGTAGCTGTTCTTGGCCAGCTGACTGTTTGCGCCCACTTCGGTCTTGACGTGGGTGATCAAGTTGCCGGCGGCCTGGATCATCACGTCGAAGCGCGTGACCGCGTAGCCTGTTGTGCTGGCGGATTGCGGGGCCAAATGGGCGTTGGTCAGACCCTTTTGCATGTCCGACGTCGCCGACCCGTACGATGTCGCCTGGTTGGAGTGCTCGTCGTGGCAGGCGAAGGCGCACGGCCTGTTCTGGTTGGAGTCTCCGCTATCCTTCACCGTGTTCCAGTTGGCGTCGATGTTGTTCCAGTTGACCACCGCCTGAACGTCTGCGGGCGTCGAGCCCACGATCATGGAGCCTGACACGTCGAGCAGCATGTTGATCTGGATATTCGACGGTATCCCGATGTTGGAGGTGTTGAAAGCGGTGAGAAGATGCGATTGGCCGGCGGTGGTGCATACGCCCGGCAGGATCAGCGGAACGTAACAGGGTGCACGGACCGAGGTGGTGAGCACCACGGTGTTGACCTGCATGACCGTCCCCGTGTCGGTGATACAGTCGGCGGTGAGTGCGGTGCAGACGTGAAAGTTGCTGAGTGAGGGCGTAGCGTCGCCGTAGTTGGCGTCCAGCATGTTGGAGGCGAGCGTCTTCAACGAAGCCGTACTGCTGGCGGGGGTTTCAGACGTCGTGGCGCTGACCGCAAGGGCTGCGGCGTCGGTGGCCTGCTGCAATTGGCTCTGAGTAGCGACCAGCTGCGTCAGGTCGACGGCGCCGACCATGCAGAGCAGCAGCAGCGGGGCGAGCAGGGCGAACGTAAGGGCGATGGCGCCACGACGGTTCGCTCCCGCCGCGCGGATCGCAGACAGGAGCCGCCGCCAAAGACGATGAGGCGGTGTGCAAACCCCCAAGACAAATCACCGTTGCGCGCCAGACCGCCATACAAACGGCCGGTCCTCGTCACCTTGCCCCACAAACGTTAGGGGCCGGTGAAGCGGTTAGGTTTGCGGGTTCTGAAGCCCGTCAGCACGTTCGGCGGGGATCGCTTACCACTCGGTGAAGCCGCCATCCGCGTTGCGCCAGATCGGGTTGGACCAGTGGGCGTAGCCCTTGGCCTCCTCGGCGATCACCTGCTCGTCCAGCACCACGCCCAAGCCGGGGCCTTCGGGAACCTGCACATAGCCGTCGTCCAGCGCGATCAGGCTCTGCTCGGCGAGGTAGGTCGGCAGGTCGTGGCCGCTGGTGTTGTAGTGGATGCCAAGGCTCATCTCCTGAATGGCGAAGTTGGGCGTGGCCGCCACCACCTGCAGGCACGCGGCGAAGGCGATGGGGCCGAGCGGGCAATGCGGAGCCAGCGCTACGTCGTAGGCCTCCGCCATCGCTGCGATCCGCCGCGTCTCGCTGATGCCCCCCGCATGGGAGACGTCGGGCTGGCAGATGTCCAAGATGCCCTCCTCGAAGAAGCGCTTGAAGTCCCAGCGGGAATACAGCCGCTCGCCCGCAGCGATCGGTATGTGGCTCATATTGGCGATCTGGCGCAGACCCTCGATGTTCTCGCACAGCATCGGCTCCTCGATGAATATCGGCGAGACCTCCATCAGCCGGTCGGCGAGCTGGCGGGCCATGGCCTTGTGCACCCGGCCGTGGAAGTCGAGTGCTGCGTCCAGCCCGACGTTGCGCACCGCCGCCACCCTCTCCACGGTCTCCTTCAGCACCGCCGGGCTGGTCAGCCACTTCAGCTCGGCCGTGGCGTTCATCTTCACCGCCTTGAACCCCTGCGCCTTGCGTCCCTCGGCCGCCAGCCCGACCTCGTCGGGCTTGTCGCCGCCGATCCAGGCGTAGCACTGGATCCTGTCGCGCACCTTGCCGCCCAACAACTGCCAGACCGGCACACCCAGCGCCTTGCCCTTGATGTCCCACAGCGCCTGGTCCAGGCCCGAGAGGGCGCTCATCAGCACCGGCCCGCCACGGTAGAAGCCCCCGCGATAGCCGACCTGCCAAGCGTCCTCGATCCTGAACGGGTCATGGCCGATGAACCGCTCCCGCAGCTCTGAAAAGGCGCCCTCCACCGCACCCGCGTGGCCCTCCAGGCTCGCCTCGCCCCAACCGACGTGGCCCTCGTCGGTCTCCACCCGCACGAACATCCAGCGGGGCGGGACCTTGATGGTCTCGATGCGGGCGATCTTCATGGGCGGCGTCCTGGGTGGCGACACTTCGAGTCTAGCCTGTGGCCTGCATCCCGCTCAACCGCTCATCCCGGCCGACGCCTGCAGCCTGATCGAAGGCTCCGTCGCACGGTTGCTATCGACCTCGGTCCGGCACAGCCTTACCATCTGATCCCGGCCTTTGCGGGGGATGAGCGGCTAGGCGGGGTTATGACGATCCAGCGCCACCTTCTCGTTGTCGACGATGACGACCGGCTGCGTGACCTGCTGCGCCAATTCCTGGCCCGGGCGGGTTTCCGGGTCAGCGTGGCGCAGGACGCCGCGTCCGCGCGCAAGATACTGTCGCTGCTGGCCTTCGACCTGCTGGTGGTGGACGTGATGATGCCCGGCGAGGACGGCTTTTCCCTCACCCGCTGGATCCGCGCTCGCAACCCGACGCCGATCCTGATGCTGACCGCCCGGGGCGAGCCAAACGACCGGATCGAGGGGCTGTCCATAGGCGCCGACGACTACCTGGCCAAGCCGTTCGAGCCGCAGGAGTTGGTGCTGCGGATCGAGGCCATCCTGCGTCGGGCTGGCGCGCGCGCCACTGGAGCGGCCCGGCTGGCGCTGGGAGCCTTCGCCTTCGATCCAGCCCGGGGCGAGCTGCTGGAGGGTGAGGTTCCGGTGCGCCTGACCGAGGGTGAGGCGCGCCTGCTCAAGCGCCTGGCCCAGACGCCCGATGCGCCGGTCGACCGCTACGAACTGGCCGAAGACGCCAGCGAAGGCGCCAGGGCGGTGGACGTCCAGGTCACGCGGCTGCGCCGCAAGATCGAGCCCGACCCCGCCAATCCCCGCTACCTGAAGACCGTACGGGGCGTGGGCTACCTGCTGGCGCCGGACTGATGACGCTCGCCGCCGCCGCCCAGCGGGACCGTCCGCCCGTGCGCCGGCTGTTGCGCCTGCTCTGGCCACGGTTGATGAAGAAGTGGCTGCCTCGTTCGCTGTTCGGGCGCTCGCTGCTCATCGTGGTGCTGCCTATCGTAATGATGCAGGGCGCGGTGGTCTGGGGCTTTTTCGAAGCGCACCTGAAC
>CAXTRP010000152.1:0-3187 GCA_964246615.1 uncultured Caulobacteraceae bacterium
CCCTGCTCGACATCGACCTCCTCAAGCAGGTCGCGCTCGGCCAGCGCCTCGGCCCGCTCGCGCTCGGAGATGATGCTGTCGCCGGCTCGATAGACCACGATCAGCGCCGCCGCGCTCGCCGCCACCGCCAGCACCGCTACGAACAGCAGGAAGCTCGACGGCGTCAGCCGCCGCAGGCCCGCGGCCCGGGTCACGGCTGCTCGGACAGCCGGTAGCCTACCCCACGAAGGGTGTGCAGTAGAGGCCGCTCGAAGCCCTCGTCCAGCTTCTTGCGCAGCCTGGAAATGTGCGTGTCGATGATGCTTGTGTGGGGATCGAAGCGGTAGTCCCAGACCTGCTCCAGCAGCATGGTGCGGGTCACCACCCGGTCCTTGTTGCGCAGGAAATACTCCAACAGCTTGAACTCCCGCGGCAGCAGGTCGAGCGGCTTGCCGGCGCGGAACACCTTGCGAGCCAAGAGGTCCATCTCAAGATCGCCACAGCGCAGCACCGTCTCAACCGAGCGGCCCGCTCGCCGGCGCACCAGGTTTTCGATACGCGCATGCAACTCGGAGAACCCGAATGGTTTGGTCAGGTAGTCGTCGCCGCCCGCGCGCAGGCCCACCACCCGCTCGTCCAGCTGGCTGAGCGCCGACAGGATCAGGATCGGCGTCTCGACGCTGGCGGCGCGCAGCGCCTTGACCACCGACAGCCCGTCCATGCCGGGCAGCATCCGATCCATGACGATGGCGTCGAAGCTGGAGGATGAGGCCAGATACAGGCCGTCCCGCCCGTCGAGCACATGTTCGACGGTGTAGCCGGTTTCACGCAGCCCCTTGGCCACGTAGTCGGCCACGTCCGCGTCGTCCTCCACCACCAGGATACGTCCGCTCACCGGGTCCCTAACTTTTGTCCTGGCGGCCGACCCGCCCCTTGGCTACGACCTTGTCCGACCCGGTCGGCACTGTCGAGCGGAGTCGGACGGCGGCTCGCGCGTTTGTGGCGAGTGGATTTTGGGGGCTATCGGTTGGCGGAGGGGTATGAGCCGGCGTCCGCACCCTCCATCCACGTCCCGTGTGTCGCGGTCTGAGCGTCGATGGCCCAGCTCTTCAGGCCTGGCGCCGATACGATTGCGCGGCTCATCCTGATCGCTATCGTCGTGCTGCCCTTCGCCGGCTTCGGCCTGGCCTACGCCATGCGAATGGCGCCCTATTCCACCGACCAGGGCTATACTCTCGACCAACCTGTGCCCTTCAGTCACAAACACCACGTGGGTGATCTCGGCATCGACTGCCGCTATTGCCATACGGGCGTCGAGAACAGCCGCTGGGCGGGCCTTCCCCCAACCTCAACCTGCATGACCTGCCATTCCCAAATCTGGACCAACGCCAAGCTGCTGGCTCCGGTGCGGGAGAGCTTCGCGCACAACACGCCGATCCACTGGGCCAAGGTCCACAAGCTCGCCGACTACGTCTACTTCGACCACTCCATCCACGTGGCCAAGGGCGTGCCTTGCTCGGCGTGTCACGGACCGGTGCACCAGATGGCGCTGATGAACCAGAACGCGCCGCTGACCATGGGGTGGTGCCTGAGCTGCCATCGCAACCCCGGCCCGCACCTCGCGCCCTACGCCCAGGAGTACAACACGGCCTGGACGCCCCACGACGACCCGCTGGAGAAGACCCGTGAATACGTGGCCCACCGCCACATCCAGGTCTCCCACCTCACCGACTGCTCGGTGTGCCACCGATGAGCCGCTTCACCCTCATCGAAGCGACGGGCCGGCCTCCTGCACCGGCGCCCCGCATGGCGCTGGACCGGCGCGAGGCGCTGGCCTTGATGACGGCGGGCGTCAGTCTGGCCATGGCCGGCTGCGGCCGCCCGCACGAGGAGATCATCCCCTATGTCGACCAGCCGGAGGGACTGACGCCCGGCATCCCCCAGCGCTACGCCACCACCCTGCCGCTGGGCGGCTATGGCCGCGGCGCCATGGCCATCGCCTACGAAGGTCGCCCCACCAAGATCGAGGGCTCGCCCAAGCACCCCTTCAGCCTCGGCTCCACCGACGTGTTCGCAGAGGCCGAGGTGCTGTCCCTCTACGATCCGGCGCGGCTGCAGACGGTCATGCAGGGGCAGGTCCCTTCGTCCTGGGACGGGCTGGATGCGGCCTTGCTGCCGCGCCTGGCTCTGCACAAACGGCAGGGCGGCCAGGGCCTGACCCTGCTCACCGGCCGCATCACGTCGCCCACCGAACTGCGCCTGATCAAGGGACTGCAGGCCGCCTATCCCGCGATGAGCTGGCGGCGCTACGAGCCGGTGGACGACGACAGCGAGCGCGTCGGCGCGGTGCAGGCGTTCGGCAAGCCGCTGACGCTCCGCCCTCGGCTGCAGGAGGCCCAGGTGGTGGTGGCGCTGGACGCCGACCCCCTCGGGTCCGGCCCCGAGCAGATCGCCAACGGCCGCGCCTACGCCGCCCGAAGGAAGCCCGGCGCGCAGGGCTTCTCGCGCTGGTACGTGGCCGAGGGGGGCTGGACCCTGACCGGCGCCAACGCCGACCACCGCCTGGCCCACCGCCCCGACGCCATCGCCGACGTGGCCTTCGCCCTGGCGGCCGCCCTGGGCCAGGGCGGCGCGCACCCGGCCCTCACGCCCGAGGCGCAGCGTTTCATCGCCGCCGCAGCCGCCGACCTGAAGGGCAACGCCGGCCGCGCTGTGGTGCTGGTCGGCCGCGGCCAGCCGCCGGAGGTGCACGCGCTGGTCCACGCCCTGAACACCCAACTCAAGGCGCCTGTGGACGCCCATGCGCCCGTGGACCCGCATCCCGACGGCCACATGGCCTCGCTGCAGGCGACGGTGGCAGACCTGCGGGCCGGCCACGTCCAGACGCTGATCGTGCTCGGCGGCGACCCCGCCTACGCCGCGCCGGCCGTGTTCGGCCTGGCCGCCGCCATCGCCAAGGCCCCGTTCAGCGTACACTTCACCGAGCACATGAACGACACCTCCGCCGCCTGCCAGTGGCGCGCGCCCCTGTCCCACGCCCTGGAGAGCTGGGGCGACCTGCGCGCTCCGGACGGGACCGCAAGCCTGGTCCAGCCCCTCGTCCGCCCACTTTACGACACCCGCACCCGCACTCAGGTGCTGGATGGCCTCGCCGCCGCTCCGATCCGGACCGGCGCCCGTGATCTGGTCCGCGCGACGTGGAGCGGTC
>CAXTRP010000152.1:3197-6384 GCA_964246615.1 uncultured Caulobacteraceae bacterium
ATCGACGCCGGTGAAGACAGGTCAGGCGGCGGCCGGATGGCAGATCGCGCAGGCGGGTCGCGGAGCGTCCGGCGTCGACGAAGGCGACGGCGGCCCGAACCTCGATGCGACACCCTTCGAGCGCTTCTGGGCGCAAGCGCTCACCGACGGGATCGTGGCGAACAGCGCCGCCACCGCCACGCCGAGTCCGGCCGCCAAGGCGCCGACGTTTCAGCCACGCGCCGCCTCGACGGGATTTGTCCTGGCGCTCGCCCCCGACCCCACCCTCTACGACGGCGCACGGGCCGAGAACGCCTGGCTGCAGGAATGCCCCAAGCCGCTGACGGCCGAAGTCTGGGGTGCGACCCTGGCCATCTCCCCCGAAGACGCCGCCGCCCACAACCTGAAGGACGGCGACAACATCCGCCTGACCCACGGCGGCCGCAGCGTCGTGGCGCCCGTGCGTATCGCCGCCGGCCAGGCGCGGGGCGTGCTGAGCGGCTTCATCGGCGGCGGACGGCGCCAAGCCGGGCCGATCGGCAGCGAGGTCGGCTGGGATTTCGCCGCGCTCCGCGACCCCGCCCGTCCTTGGCTCAGCCCCGTCACCCTGGAGCATGCGCCCGGCCACGCCGAGGCGCCGCACTTCCAGGCCCTGCACAAGCTCGACGGCGACGCGCGCGACCTGTCGCCCGAGGTTGCATTGGCCACCCTGCCCGCCCTTGCGCGAAGCCCGCTGGAAAGCAATCCGGAGCCCACCTCCCTACTTCCGCCGGCGCAAGGCTGGGAGCCCTCCTGGGCCATGGTGATCGATGCGGAGCTGTGCATCGGCTGCAACGCCTGCGTCGTCTCCTGCCAGTCTGAGAACAACGTGGCTGTGGTCGGCCCGCACGAGGTCGCGCGAGGACGCGACATGCATTGGCTGCGCATCGACGCCTATGACGTCGGCCATGCCGAGGAGCACCGTCCCGCCTTCCAGCCCGTGCCCTGCATGCAGTGCGAGCACGCGCCCTGCGAGCCTGTCTGCCCGGTGGAGGCCTCCATCCACGACCACGAGGGCCTGAACGATCAGGTCTACAACCGCTGCATCGGCACCCGCTTCTGCCAGTCCAACTGCCCCTACAAGGTGCGACGGTTCAACTGGTACGGCTACAGCCACGACCAAGCCTATGGAAACATGGGCGAGGAATCGGTGAAGGCGCAGCATAACCCCGACGTCACCGTGCGCGCACGCGGCGTCATGGAGAAGTGCACCTATTGCGTTCAGCGGATCAGCCACGCCCGCCGCACCGCCGAGAAGGAGGATCGCGCGATCGGCGCCCACGAGGTGGTCACCGCCTGCCAGGCGAGCTGCCCCACCCAGGCGATCAGCTTCGGCGACTTGAAGAATGAAGGTTCCGGGATTGCGGAGCTACGCGCAGAGCCGCGCCATTACGCCCTGCTGGGCGAACTCGGCACGCGACCCCGCACCACCTATCTCGCGCGCGTGCGCAACGCCAACCCCGCCCTCGGCGCAGCGGGCGGAGAGGTTACGTCGTGAGAGGGCCGGCCAGCTCTCGATCCTCCCCCGCTGGGGGAGGGGAACCGCGAAGCGGTGGAGGGGGCTGCGCCGCCGTCGCCAAGCTGGAGTTCCCTCAGTCGGCTTCGCCGACACTTTCCCCAGTCGGGAAGCATCTTGAGACCTGCGCCAACGACGCTGAGCCCGAGGCGCTTCAGTGACGCTCGCCACCCCTCAGCACCGCTGGATCGACGCCTCGGTCGACACCTGCGAACAGGTCAACGCGCTGATCGCCGAGCCCGTGATCGGCCGCGCGAGCTGGCGACCGGGACGCTGGCGCAACTGGTGGATCGCTTTCGCCTGCGCCCTGCCCTTCGCGCTCGCCTTCTTCGTCGGACTGTATTGGGAGCTGTCCCAAGGCGTGGGCGTCTTCGGCAACAACACCACCATCGTGTGGGGCTTTCCCATCGCCAACTACGTCTGGTGGATCGGCATCGGCAACGCCGGCACCCTGATCAGCGCCTTGCTCCTGCTCACCCGCCAGCCCTGGCGCGCCTCCATCAACCGCTTCGCCGAGGCGATGACCCTGTTCAGCGTCTCCATCGCCGGCATCTTCCCGATCATCCACCTGGGAAGGCCGATGTTCTTCTACTGGCTGGCCCCCTATCCAAACGTCATGGGCCTGTGGCCGCAGTGGCGCAGCGCGCTCGTGTGGGACTTCTGGGCCATCGTGTCCTACCTCCTGTTCTCGGTCGTCTTCTGGTACGTCGGCCTGATCCCCGATTTGGCGACGCTACGCGACCGCGCCCACCATCCGCTGGTGAGAAAGATCTACGGCGCGTTTGCGCTCGGCTTCCGCGGTTCGGCTTGGCAGTGGTCGCTGCACCAGGGCTTTTACAAGACCATGGCCGGGATGGCCGTCCCGCTGGTCTGTTCGGTCCACTCCATCGTGGGGTTGGACTTCGCCGCCTCGCTCATGCCCGGCTGGCAGGAGAGCCTGTTCCCACCCTACTTCGTGGTTGGGGCGATGTTCTCCGGCTTCGCCATGGTCATGATCCTGGGCGCCCTGATCCGCCACGCCCTGAACCTGAAGGCTCTGGTCACCGACCGCCACTTCGACGCCATGGCCAAGATCACCGTGGCCGCCGCCTGCATCATGGGCTTCAGCTACGCCACCGAGTGGTTCATGAGCTGGTACAGCGGCGAGCGGGCAGAGCGCAGCTATCTCGCCTATGCGCTCACCGGCCACTACTGGTGGCTTTACGTCCTGATGCTGACCGGCAACGTGTTCCTGCCCCAGATCTTCTGGTTCAAGCGCGCACGCGCCAGCATGCCGGCCCTGATCACCGTGGCGGTGGGCGTGCTGATCGGCATGTGGCTGGAGCGCATCCTGATTATCTGGAACACGCTCGGTCATGGCTATCTGCCGACGCTCTGGCGGGTGTTCTGGCCGACGCTGTGGGACTGGGCGGTGATGGCCGGCTCGGTCGGCTTCTTCATCGCGATGTTCCTGGTGTTCGTTCGGATCATCCCGTCCATCTCCATGTTCGAGGTGCGCGAGTTGGCCATGCAGGGGCGCGAAGCGTGACCCGCGCCCTGCTCGCCGCTTTCACCGCGCCAGACCGCCTGCTCAAGGCCGTGGAGGTCCAGCGCGAGGCCGGCGTCCCGGCGCTGGAAGCCTACACTCCGTACCCTGTCGAGGGTCTGTCCCTG
>CAXTRP010000152.1:6394-7134 GCA_964246615.1 uncultured Caulobacteraceae bacterium
GTCCCTGGCGCTGGATCAGCCCGCGACCAACGTCCCCTGGTACATGCTGGCCGGTGGCCTGGCGGTGGCCGGCGGCATGTATCTGATGGAATGGTACAGCGCGGTCTTCGCCTACCCGTTCAACCAGGGCGGCCGGCCGCACAACAGCTGGCCGGCCTTCATGCTGGCTCCGGTGGAGGTCGGTGTTCTCGCCGCGGCGATCACGGGCTTTGTGGTGTTCCTGATCAAGGGCGGCCTGCCGCGTCTCAGCCACCCGCTGTTCGAGCACATGGCTTTCGAGCGCGCCAGTCAGGACCAGTTCCTGCTGGCCGTTCGCGCGCCAGGTCCCGGCGACGCCGCCATCCTCGCCCGCCAGCGCCTGTTCGACGCCGGGGCCGTCTGGGTCGAGGAGGTGGAGCTGTGAGGTCTCTCCTCCCGTCAGCCCGAAGGGTGCGCCAGCGCTTGTCCGGGATCCAGGGCGGCGCGCACCGGCCCTGGGTCCCGGCCCTCCGCTTCGCTGCGGCCGGAATGACAGTCGTCGGGTTGACGGGCTGCGACCTTACCATGACCAGGCAGCCCAAGTACGGGCCCCAGGCCGTCGCCGCTCTGTTCGCCAATGGGACCTCCGCCCAGGCCCCGCCGGAAGGCTCGGTATCACAAGACGCGCAGGCTCTCGCCCAGGCCGCCTCCACGCCGCCGCCGGTCACCCTGGCGCTCGTCGAGCGAGGCCATGAGCGGCACGACATCTTCTGCAAGCCGTG
>CAXTRP010000153.1:0-7114 GCA_964246615.1 uncultured Caulobacteraceae bacterium
AAGACCACCATCATCGGGAACATGACCACGATCAGAGGCAGGTTGCGCAGGCCCCCGCCCCCGAACACGTTCCAGTTCCAAAAGCCCCCGGCCTGGTGCTCCACGATGGTGGAGAGGTTCATGGAACCGGCGAGCAGGATCACCGTCAGGATGATCAGGCCGATGGAAACCTCGTAGCTCACCATCTGCGCCGCCGAGCGCAGGGCGCCCAGGAACGGGTACTTGGAGTTGGACGCCCAGCCGCCCATGATCACGCCGTAGACGCCGAGCGAGGACACGCCGAGCAGGTAGAGGATGCCGACATTGATGTTGGACACCACCCAGCCCGGCGCGAACGGGATCACCGCCCAGCTACCGAAGGCCAGGATGTAGGTGATCAAGGGCGCGATGATGAAGACGATCTTGTCGGCGCCGGCCGGGATGATCGGCTCCTTCAGCACGAACTTGAGGAAGTCGGCGAAGGACTGCATCAGCCCGAAGGGACCGACCACGTTGGGGCCTTTGCGCATCTGCACGCCCGCCCAGATCTTGCGGTCGGCGAGAAGCAGGAAGGCGAGGCTGACGAGCACGCCGACGGTCACCGCCAGCACGCCGCCGACAGTCATCAGGCTCCAGCCGACGGGTGTGGACCAGAAGGTCATTCCATGACTCCTCCCTCCCCCTCGAAGGGGGAGGGACAGGGGTGGGGTTGCGCGCGCGGCCAATGCGGGAGGGGCGTTTGAGGCGGCGCCGCCAGCACGCTTCGCCAGGTCGCGGCGGCCACACCCCCAACCCCACCCCTCCCCCTTCGAGCGGGGAGGCCCGCGGCTAAGTTCATTCGGCCGCCTCCAGCCGCGCGTGCGACTCGCGGAGCGATGCGGAGCATTCGGCCATCGTCACGCTGGCGCGGGCAATGGGGTTGGTCAGGTAGAAGTCGGCGACCGTGCTGGCGAAGGGCGTGTCGGCCAGCTCGCCCGGTTCGCCGAAACCGGCCAGGTCCAGTCCCGCGCCCGGCGTCGGCGCGTAATCCACCTGCCCGAAAGTGGGGTGGTCCGCCATCAGCCTGGCGCGCAACTGCTCCAGGCTGTCATAGGGCAGCTTGGCGCCCAGATGTTCAGACAGGGCGCGAAGGATGGCCCAGTCCTCCTTCGCCTCGCCCTTGGGGAAGGTGGCGCGGGATGCGAGCTGAACCCGGCCTTCGGTGTTGACGTAGATACCGGGCTTTTCGACATAGGCGACGCCCGGCAGGATCACGTCGGCGCGGTTGGCACCGGCGTCGCCGTGGCTGCCGATATAGATCACAAACGCGCGGCCGAGCGCCGAGGTGTCGATCTCGTCGGAGCCAAGCAGCACCACGACGTCCAGCTCGCCCTTGCCGGCCCCTGCCAGGATGCCGGCGACATCGCGGCCGCCTGCGCGAGGGATGAAGCCCATGTCCAGGCCCGCCACCCGGCTGGCGGCGGTGTGCAGCGCGTTCACCGTCCCGCCGAGCGGACCCATGAGCTTGCCGGCGAGGTTTAGCACCGCCGCACCGTCAGCGCGCGCCAGAGCGCCTTGGCCGAGCACGACGGCGCACGCCTTGCCGTCCTTGAAGAACTCGCCCTCCCCGTCCACCAGCTTGGAGAGCGAGGCGGCACCGGCGCCCAGATAGTCGTAGCCGTAGTGCAGGTCGGCCGCCTCGCCGATGACGCCGACGTTCAGCTTGCCCTTCAGCCACGTCTTGCGAATGCGCGCGTTCAGCAGCGGGGCTTCGCGGCGCGGATTGGTCCCGATCAGCAGCAGGCGATCCAGGCTCTCGATCCCGGCGATGGTGGTGTTGAAAAGCCAGCTCTCGCGCGGGCCGTGGCCGAGCTTGGCTCCATCCTGACGGCAGTCCATCGACTTGACGCCGAGCGAGGAGAACAGGTCCATGGCGGCCTTCATCGACTCCGCGTCCTGGAGGTCGCCCGCGATCACCCCGATCCGGTCGGCCGCGGTGGCGCGCAGTTTGCCGGCGACGGCGGCGAAGGCCTCCGCCCAGGTCGCGGGCTTCAGCTTGCCGCCGACGCGTACGAAGGGACGATCCAGCCGCTGTCGCAGCAGGCCGTCGGCGACATAGCGCGTCTTGTCGCTGATCCACTCCTCGTTGATGTCCTCGTTCACGCGCGGCAGGATGCGCATGACCTCGCTGCCCTTGGCGTCCACCCGGATGGCGGAGCCGAGCGCATCCATGACGTCGATGCTCTCGGTCTTCCTCAGTTCCCAGGGACGGTAGTTGAAGGCCCAGGGCTTGTGGGTCAGGGCGCCCACGGGGCAGACATCGGCCAGGTTGCCGGAAAGCTCGCTGGTGAGCGCCTCCTCCAGGTAGCTGGTAATCTCGGCGTCCTCGCCACGGGAGATCATGCCCATCTCCGGTACGCCGGCGATCTCGGTGGAGAAGCGAACGCAACGAGTGCACTGGATGCAGCGGTTCATCTGCGTCTTGATCAGCGGGCCGAGGAACTTGTCCTCCACCGCCCGCTTGTTCTCGGCGTAGCGGCTGTCGTCGCGGCCATAGCCCATGGCCTCGTCCTGCAGGTCGCACTCGCCGCCCTGGTCGCAGATCGGGCAGTCCAGCGGGTGGTTGATGAGCAGGAACTCCATCACCCCCTCGCGCGCCTTCTTCACCATGGGCGTGTTGGTGAAGATCTCCTGCTTGTCGGCGGCAGGCAGCGCGCAGGAGGCCTGGGGCTTGGGTGGCCCCGGCTTCACCTCCACCAGGCACATGCGGCAGTTGCCGGCGATGGACAGCCGCTCGTGGTAGCAGAAGCGCGGGATCTCCTCCCCCGCCAGCTCCGCGACTTGCAGCACGGTCATGCCGGGCTCGAACTCGACCTCTTGGCCGTTGACCTTAGCGATAGGCATCGCGTGTTCCTAATGTACGGCGTCAACAAGCTCCAGGCGGCGCTCGATGCGCTCCACCCGGACTTCGACACGATCGATCCGACGGTGAATACCGACCACACCTTCCTCAACTGACGCCATGCGAACCTTCAGGTCGTGCATGTCGTCTGACAAGCGGTCGATCTTTACGTCCATACCTTGCAGACGCTGATCCATTTGGCGAAGCAGCTGCAGCGTCATGTTCTCGGGTGCGTCGGCCATCCGCCCTCCCCTACTCCGCCGCCAGAAGCGCCGCGCCCTGCACGTGCGGCTTGCCGGTGCGGTAGCTGGAGATGCGCGCCTCAACCTCAGGGCGGAAGTGGCGGAACAGGCCCTGGATCGGCCAGGCGGCGGCGTCGCCGAGCGCGCAGATGGTGTGGCCCTCCACCTGGGTGGTGACCTCCAGCAGCATGTCGATCTCGCGCATCTCGGCGGTGCCCGCAGCCATGCGCTCCATCACCCGCCACATCCACCCCGTTCCCTCGCGGCAAGGGGTGCACTGGCCGCAGCTCTCGTGCTTGTAGAAGTAGCTGATCCGCGAGATCGCCTTGATCAGGTCGGTGGACTTGTCCATCACGATCACCGCGGCGGTGCCCAGCCCGCTCTTCAGGTCGCGCAGGCTGTCGAAGTCCATCAGCGCGGTCTCGCACTGCTCGATGGGGATCATGGGGACTGACGAGCCGCCCGGGATCACCGCCTTCAGGTTCGACCAGCCGCCACGCACCCCGCCACAGTGGTCCTCCAGCAGCTGCTTCAGCGGAATGGACATGGCCTCTTCCACGTTACAGGGCTTGTTCACGTGGCCGGAGACACACATCAGCTTGGTGCCGGTGTTGTTCGGCCGACCGAAGCCCGCGAACCAGTCGGCCCCACGACGAAGGATCGTGCCGACCACCGCGATGCTCTCCACGTTGTTCACCGTGGTGGGGCAGCCATAGAGGCCAGCGCCGGCGGGGAACGGCGGCTTCAGCCGCGGCTGGCCCTTCTTGCCCTCCAGGCTCTCCAGCAGCGCGGTCTCCTCGCCGCAGATGTAGGCCCCGGCGCCGTGGGAGATGTGCAGGTGGAAGGGGTAGCCGAAGTCGTTGTCTTCGCCGATCAGGCGGGCGGCGTAGGCTTCCGCCACCGCGCGCTCCATCACCTCGCGCTCATAGACGTATTCGCCGCGAATGTAGATGTAGCAGGCGTGGGCCTGCATGGCGAAGGAGGCGATCAGACAGCCTTCGATGAACAGGTGCGGGTCATGACGCATGATCTCCCGGTCCTTGCAGGTGCCGGGTTCGGACTCGTCAGCGTTGACCACCAGATAGTGCGGGCGCCCCTCGGTCACCGTCTTGGGCATGAAGGACCACTTCAGCCCGGTGTTGAACCCCGCCCCGCCCCGGCCGCGCAGGCCCGAGTTCTTCATGTTGGTGATGATCCAGTCGCGGCCGCACGAGAGGACGTCGCCCGTGGCGTTCCACGCACCGCGTTGCTTCGCACCCTCCAAATACGGGTCGTGGAACCCATAGAGGTTGGTGAAGATGCGGTCCTTGTCTTCGAGGATGCCGGGCATGTTCTGTTTGATCCCCGAACTAGAGCCGGCGCTCAGATTTAGGGCTCAACCCTCTAATCGCATTGATAAATCGAAAACTTGCAAACATCACTATACTCAGTCCTACTAAAATGCAGCCCAGTTCCCAAGGCGCTATCTCAGTCGTGTGCGTGCTTAAACGATGCCTGCCCCAAAAAAAGAAGCCTGTGCACATTAAGAGAACGGCCGGAGCTGCAATAACTACCAGCCGAACGGCTTGCGCCTTCGCAAAGGCGTCGCGCTCATTGGGCGTCATGACGGGCCTCAGTTCTCGCCTTGATTGCCTGTCGTACGGCCGCACCAAGTGCGATCAACCCGAAGACGAACACCACCGCCGACATGCCGTTGACGTGGCTGGGCGTGGCAGTGAGGCCGACGCCAAGCCCCAGGCCCCCGTTGATCAAGAACGCCACGGCGAAAACAAGCGACAAGATGATGCGCCCCGAATAGGGCTGACGCCACATCATGCCACGGGCTCCGATTCAGGCTCGGGCGCGTTGGGGATGCGATCGAGCTTCCGTGCCTTGGATCCGTCATAGAGCGCCGGGTCGCTTAGCGTCTGAGCGCCGCCGCCGGGTTCGGAGCTGTGCCGGCCAGCAAAGCTACCGGGTTGCGGCGACTTCCCCGCGCGGAAGTCGGCGATGATCTGGCGGAAGCTCTCCGGCGTCAGGTCCTCGTAGTAGTAGTCGTTGATCGCGGCCATGGGCGCGTTGCAGCAGGCGCCCATGCACTCGACCTCTTCCCAGGTGAAAAGGCCGTCACCGGTCATGTGACCCTTCTGCCCGAACTCCTGCTTGCAGATGGCGATGAGGTCGTTGGCGCCGCGGAGCGCGCACGGCGTGGTGCCGCAGACCTGGATCAGCGCGGCGCGACCCACCGGCTCCAGCATGAACATGGTGTAGAAGGTCGCGACCTCCAGCACCCGGATCACCGGCATCGCGAGCATCTGGGCGACCAAACGGATGGCGGGCTCGCTGACCCAGCCCTCCTGCTTCTGGACTAGCCAGAGCAGCGGGATGGAGGCGGACTGCTTCTTGGCCGGCGGATACTTGGCCAGCCAGAAGTTCACCTTCTCCATCGTCTCTGGGGAGAAAGCGAAGCTCGCGGGCTGTTCCTTGGCGAGGCGGCGTACGCTCACCGATCGACCTCCCCGAACACGATGTCGATGGAGCCCAAGATCGCGGCCACGTCGGCCAGCAGGTGGCCGCGGTTCATCCAGTCCATGGCCTGGAGGTGGGCGAAGCCCGGCGCGCGGATGTGGCAGCGATAAGGCTTGTTGGTGCCGTCGGCCACCAGGTAGACGCCGAACTCGCCCTTGGGCGCCTCCACGCAGGTGTAGACCTCGCCTGCGGGAACGTGGAAGCCCTCGGTGTAGAGCTTGAAGTGGTGGATCAGGCTTTCCATCGAGCGCTTCATGTCGGCGCGGCGGGGCGGCGCGACCTTGCCGTCCTCGGTCAGCACCGGACCGGGGGTCTTGCGCAGCCGCTCCACGCACTGCTTCATGATCCGCACCGACTGACGCATCTCCTCCATACGGACGAGATAGCGGTCGTAGCAGTCGCCGTTGTTACCGATAGGAATATCGAACTCGTAGGTCTCGTAGCCGTCGTAGGGCTGGGACTTGCGCAGGTCCCAGGCGACGCCTGAGCCCCGCACCATCACCCCGGAGAAGCCGCGGGCATAGGCCTCCTCCTTGCTCACCACGCCGATGTCGACGTTGCGCTGCTTGAAGATGCGGTTGCCGGTGACCAGGCCGTCGATGTCCTTCATCACCGGCATGAAGCTTTCGCACCAGGCGCCGATGTCGTCGATGAGGCTCGGCGTCAGGTCCTGGTGCACGCCGCCGGGCCGGAAGTAGTTGGCGTGCAGGCGCGCACCCGTTGCTCGCTCGTAGAACACCATCAGCTTCTCGCGCTCCTCGAAACCCCAAAGCGGAGGGGTAAGCGCGCCGACGTCCATGGCCTGGGTGGTGACGTTCAGGATATGGCTGAGGATACGGCCGATTTCGCAGAACAGCACGCGGATGATCTGGCCGCGCTCGGTCGGCGCAATGCCCAGCATCTGCTCGATGGCGAGCACGAAGGCGTGCTCCTGGTTCATCGGCGCCACGTAGTCGAGCCGGTCGAAATAGGGGATGTTCTGAAGGTAGGTGCGCGCCTCCATCAGCTTCTCGGTGCCGCGGTGCAGCAGGCCGATGTGCGGGTCCACCCGCTCCACGACCTCTCCGTCCAGCTCCAGCACCAGGCGCAGCACGCCGTGGGCGGCGGGGTGCTGGGGGCCGAAGTTGATGTTGAACTTGCGGACCTTGGTCTCGGGCACGCCGAAGTCGTCCAGCGGCGTTATGGTCATGCCGCGCTGGGTGACCGCCTCGGGCGGGGTGATCTCCGTCTGCATGGACGGGTTCTGGCCAGAAGAGACTTGGGAGGCGTCGTCGGCCATTGGGTCAGGCCTTCTTCGGTGGAGGGGGCGGCGGAGCGTGCGAGGGCGCCGGATCGGTCCCGGCCTTGTAGTCCGCCGCCATCAGGGTCTTGGGGTCCAGGCTGGTGGCCGGGGAAGCCAAGGCAGCAGCGGACCGCGCGCTCATAGCCTCCTCGGCCTTGTCGAAGGCCTTCTCGTCACCCGGCAGCACGTACTCGTAGCCCTGGCCCGGAAGTGCGGCGCGGG
>CAXTRP010000154.1:0-7097 GCA_964246615.1 uncultured Caulobacteraceae bacterium
TCTTGAGCGAAGACGTCTTCGCCTCCGCTCCTCATCTGGCGGGCGCGCCCTGAGGCCGGCCAGTATTGGACGCGCCGGGCGTTGGCGCCACCCAGGCTGCCGCCGAGGTGGCGGATGTTTTCCGCCGTCAGGAAACCGAGGGCGAACTCGCTGTTCTGGCGACCCACGTCGGCCAAGCCACCCATCATGTGTGCGCCTCCAAACAGCTTGGCCTCCAGCCGGTGGCGCTGGGCGCCGGCGTCCAGCAAGGCGTTCACCAGAAGCTCCATGGCGTGAACCCCCAGCCGAACGCGATCTTCGCCGCGGGGACCGGGCAGCAGGAAGTGGTTCATGCCGCCAATCCGCGCGATCGGATCGCGCAGGCAAGCCGCCACGCAGGAACCGAGCAGGGTGGAGACCACGACGGCGGGATCGGCCGTGACATGGTGCTGGCCCTGCACGATGTTGACCCGGCTGACAGGCGTTGCAGCGATCGTGGACGGAAGTCTGGATGAGGCGGTCACGACAGCTTGCCGAACACGGCTTCGATCTTGTCCTTCAAGGTCTGAACGGTGAAGGGTTTGATCAGATAGTTGTTCACCCCGTACTGCATTGCACGTTGCACCAGCTCCCGGTCGGCGCTGCCGGTCAGCATGATGAAGGCGGTCTTCGCGGTGGGCGGATGAGAGCGCACTGCGCGCAGCAGGCCCAGCCCGTCGAGCTTGGGCATGTTGTAGTCGGAGACGATCAGGTGGGGGGTCTGCTCCACCGCCGAACGCAGGCCCGCTTCGCCATCGGCGGCTTCCTGCACATCGCTGATCCCGATCTGCTGCAGCCCGCTTCGCACCAGCGAGCGGATGGTCAGCTGGTCGTCGACCAGCAATACCTTGATGAGTGCGGCAGCCGGCATCAGGCGCGCCTTGCGACAGGTTCGGCGCTGCAGGTGCGCAGGATCTCGGGACCGATCCGGCCGAGGGAAAGCTGGCGGGCGGCAGCGCCCATCTCGAACGCTGCCTTGGGCATGCCGTAAATCACGCTGGACGCCTCATCTTGACTGACTGTGACAGCGCCTGCGCGCCGCATCTCCAACAGGCCAGCGGCGCCGTCGCGCCCCATGCCCGTCAGAAGTATCCCCATCGCGTGCGCCCCCGCCGCGCGCGCGACAGAGGTGAACATGACGTCCACCGAGGGGCGATGGCCGTTCACCGGTTCATCCCGGCGAATGCGGCAGCGCCAGCCGCCTTGCCGCCGTCCAAGCTCCAGATGGCCGACCCCGCCCGGCGCCAGGTAGACCACGCCCGCGTCGAGGGGCGCGTCGTCGCTGGCCTCCCGAACGATGGGGGCGCAGGCCCGGTCCAGCCGGGCTGCGAAGTTGGCGGTGAAGGCGGCAGGCATGTGCTGGGTGATCAGCGTCGGCGGGCAGTTCTGCGGCAAGGCCGACAGCACGCGCGTCAGCGCCTCCACTCCGCCGGTCGAGGCGCCGATGGCCACGATCCGGCCGTCCGGCGCAAAGTGGCGCAACCCGTCCGCAGGTGATGGAGCGGGAACTCCCGTACGCACTGTAGCGCCGGCGGCGGCGATCACCTTGAGCGGCAACTCGGCGAAGGCTTCCGGCTCGGTGACGGACGGTTTGGCGACGCAGTCCACCGCCCCGATCTGCAGGGCGTCCAGCGTCGCATCGGCGCCTGTGCGGGTGAGGGAGGACACCATCAGCACCGGCATCGGGCGCAGGCGCATCACCTTTTCGAGGAAGTCGAGCCCGTTCATGTTGGGCATCTCGACGTCCAGCGTCATCACGTCCGGGTTCAGCGCCTTGATGGCCAAGCGCGCTTCCATCGCGTCGCTGGCCTGCCCCACCACTTCGATTCCGCCGTGGCGGCTGAGCGTCAGCGCGATCAAACTGCGCATGGTGGCGCTGTCGTCCACCACCAGTACGCGGACGGGCTTCATCGCGCCGCCTCCCTGCGCCGGTAGGTCGTCAAGCCGTCGCTGACCAGGTCCGCCCGCTCAGCGCCGGCCCGCTCGGAGTGACCGATGTAAAGCCTGCCGCCGGGGTGCAGCCGCTCGACAAGGTTGGACACCAAGCCACGCTGGGTCGGCTCGTCGAAGTAGATCATGACGTTACGGCAGAAGATGGCGTCGAAGCGACCCTTCATCGGCCAGGGCGGCGCGACAAGGTTCAACTCCTTGAAGGTCACCAGGCTCTGGAGCGTTTCGGCGACGCGCCAGCGGGCTTCGCCCGAGCCCTTTGCGGGCCGGAACCACCGGCGCCGGGCGTCGAGCGGAGCGGACGACAACGCCTCTTCGGTGTAGAGCCCCGCCCTCGCCGTGGCGACCACCTTGGGATCGATGTCGGTGGCCAGTATCCGGACGTCCAGGTCGACGGCTTCCGGCAGCGCCTCGAGCAGGGTCATGGCCATCGAGTATGGCTCAGGCCCAGTGGAGCAACCCGCCGACCACAGCCGCACCCGGCCTCCGGCGCGTGCGGTCTCCACCAGCCTTGGCATCACCTTGGTGCGCAGGTGGTCGAAGTGATGGGGCTCGCGGAAGAAGCGGGTGACGTTGGTGGTCAGGGCCGCCAGCATCTCCTGTCGCTCGTCCAGCCCTTCGGCTTCGCTGACCAGCGCGCAAGAGTCGCGAAAGCTCTCCAGTCCCAGCGCCCGCAGGCGCTTGGCTAGGCGCGAGTACACCAGCGTCGCCTTGCTTTGGGCGAGCGAGATGCCGGCGTCGGCGTAGAGGATTTCAGCCACGCGGCGGAAGTCCTCGGCGGTGAAGACGAACTCGCCGTCGACCAGCTGGCCGCGGCCGATGCTGGCGACGCTAAGGTTCACGCGGCTTCGGCTTCGAAGCGAGGCAGCACCTGATCGAGCGCGATCATGGAGACCATGCGGTCCTCAAGCGGCAGCAAGCCCGTCACGAAGGCCCTTACGGTGTTGCAGGCGACGTCCGGACAAGGCTGCAGCGCCTGATCCGAAATGGTGAGGATGTCGCACACCGCGTCCACCAGCAGGCCCACCAGGTGGCGGCCCACCTTGGCCACGATGATCACGTGGCGCGTGGACGCAACAGTCGCGCCCAACCCCAGCCGCTCGGACAGATCGAGGATCGGTAGCACCGCGCCGCGCAGGTTGATCACGCCCTTGACGAAGGGAGGCGCATGGGGAAGCGGCGTGGCTGGCGTCCAGCCGCGGATTTCACGCACCGACATGATGTCGAGGCAGAACTCCTGATCGCCGACGCGAAAGGCGATCAGCTCGACAAGTTCGCCGGAGGGGAGGGCGGCTCGGGTCGGCTCGAGGGGGGGCAGGATGGTCATCAGGCTACCCGGGCTGGAAGGTCGAAAGAGAGATGAGTGCGGTGAAGCGCGGTCAGCGCGTCGACGTCCACGATGAGGGCGACCCGGCCGTCGCCGAGGATCGTGGCGGCGGCCACGCCTGGAACCCGGCCGTAGTTCGTCTCCAGGCTCTTGATCACCACCTGCCGCTGGCCCTGGATAGCGTCCACAAGCAGGGCGGAGCGAGCGCCGGCGCCGTCCTCGACCAGCAGGACCACGCCCTGCGAAGGCTCTGCGATCCGGCGCCCGAACCCCAGCGCCTCGCCAACGTCGATGAGCGGCGCATGTTCGCCGCGCACCGCCAGCAGGGTCGCAGACGGGCCAAGGTGTCGAATCTGCGCGGACTTGGGCTGCAGGGTCTCCACGATGGCGGTCAGCGGGATGACCAGGGTCTGTCCGGACGCCTCCACCACCATGGCGTCGAGCACCGCGAGCGTCAGGGGCAGGCTGAGGCTGAAGGTCGAGCCCTCGCCGGGGCCGGATTTGATGGTGATGCGGCCGCCGAGCGCCTGTACCTGGCGGCGCACCACGTCCATGCCGACGCCCCGGCCAGAGATGTCCGACACGCTTGCGGCGGTGGAGAAGCCTGGAGCGAAGATCAGCTCGTCGATCTCCTCGTCGCTCATGACTGCGGCCGGCGTGACGACGCCGCGGCGCTCGGCGATGGCGCGCACCCGCTGGCGGTCGATCCCGCGCCCGTCGTCGCTGACCTCGATGACGACGCGGCCCGACCGGTGGGCGGCGGAAAGCCTCACCACGCCCTCGACAGGCTTGCCGGCCGCCCTGCGTTCGTCCGGGTCTTCCAGACCGTGATCGATGGCGTTGCGGATCATGTGGACCAGAGGGTCCGACAGCCGCTCGATCACCGTCCTGTCGACCTCGCAGGCTTCGCCTTCGGTGACCAGGCGCACCGACTTGCCGACGGCGGAGGCCACTTCACGCACCAGGCGCGGCATTCGCTGGAACACCGCGCGTACGGGTTGGGCGCGGATGGCCATGACGCTTTCCTGGATGTCGTGGATCAGGTGCTCCAGCCCCTCGAGCGCAGAGACGACGGTGTCGGCCTGATGGCTGTATCCGGTCCGGGCGGGCAGGGCGTCGGTCACCCGCTGGGCCAGCATGGCGCCGTTGATCACCAGCTCACCGACCAGATCGATCAGCCGGTCCACCCGCTCCAGGTCCACCCGGATGCTCTGGACAGCCTCGACGGCGCTGCGGCTCGGCAAGGCCGCTTCAGGCGTGTCGTTGGCGGCCAAGGGGGCGACCGCCCTAGGCGCGACGGCCGAAGCCGGTTCGACGGCCATCGACGGCGCTCGCGCCAAGGTCAGCAGGGCGGCCACATCCAGCTCGCGCGCCATCCCGCTCACAGGCAGCGGTGTGGCCGGCAGGGGCGTGACCGACACGTCGCAGTCGTCCTCGACCCAGTCGAACACCTCGCGCACCTCGGCCTCGCAGGCGTCGGTCCGTAGCGTGGCCGTCCAGCTCAGATAGGCGCCTTCCGCCTCCAGCTCGTCGAGGGTGGGCAGGGCGGACCCGTCGAGTACGACTGTCATGTCACCCAGGCGGCCGAGTTCTCGCAGCAGCAACGCCGCCTCGTTGGCGTGGGCGTAGAGTCCGGCGTGAGGCTTGAAGGCCACGGTGAAGCCGCAAGACATTTCCGGCGCGGCCAAGACGGTCTTAGCGAAATCCACCGTCACAGGCTGGAACGCGATCTCGTCGAGATCGCCCACAGACGCGGCTGGCGTGCTGTCCGCTTCGAAATCTCCAAGCCTTTTCAGCTCCGCCGCAAGCGCGGCTGTGCGCCTGGGATCGACCTCCCCGCCGTCACGTGCGGCCCAGACGAGGTCGGCCAAGCCATCGCCGGCTCGCAGCAGCACCCGCAGCACGGAGGGCGACACCGCCAGGCGGCCGGCGCGAAGGTCTTCCAGCGTCGACTCGAAGGTGTGGGCGAACCGCACCAGGGCGCCCAGGCCGAAGGCGCCGGCGCCCCCTTTCACCGAGTGGACGGCGCGGAACACCGCGTTGAGCGTCTCGACATCGCCCCCACCGGCCCCGAGCGCCAACAGGCCTGCCTCGAGGTCTGCGAGTTGCTCCTCGCACTCCTGGAAGAAGGTGACGCGGATCGCCGCCATGGGGTCCATGTCGGACATCGCTGCGGCTAAGCTCCGCAGCCTTAAGCGGCGACGCGGCGGATGGCGTCCACCAGCTTGTCGGCGTTGAACGGCTTGACGATCCAACCCGTGGCGCCAGCATCCCTGGCGCGAGCTTTCTTGCCGGGGTCGCCTTCGGTGGTGAGCACCAGGACCGGCGTGGCGCGCCACCGGGGGTCGTTGCGCAGCCGCTCGATGAAGCCAAAGCCGTCGAGCCGGGGCATGTTGATGTCTGTGACGATCACGTCCGGCGCAGCCGAGGTCTCCAGGGTCTCCAGGCCGTCCAGGCCGTCCACAGCCTGCAACACCTCGAAGCCCGCCTGAGACAGCGCCAACTTCAGCATGTCGCGCATGGTGCGGCTGTCGTCGACGGTGAGGACGGTCGCGGTCATGACGTGAACTCCGAAGGCGCGGAGCGGGGCAGCGGATCTGCGCCCATCAAAGACCACGTGTCTGTCAAAGCGGTTGAGGGATTGTAGATCTCGAAGGCGTTTCCGTCGGTGGCCCAGGCGGCCTGAGCCGCCAGAATGACCTGCAGGCACAAGGCGCCGAGCCTCTCCACGCTTGAGCCGTCCAGCCTGAGGGTCTCGCCGCGGCGCTGGCGCAGGGCGACGAGCAGCGGGGCTGCGGCGCGCATGTCGAGCGCTTCGGCCAGGATCAGATCGCCGGCCTCGTGGCGAGGTGGCGACGTTGCAAACTCCGGATGCCCGTTCACCATGCGCCCCTACCTACACCGCAGGGATAACGCAGGACCGTGTAGGCTTTCTTAGCTCGATGGCCTTAGCCGCTCCGGCCGCCCAGCGATTTCAGGTCGTCGTCGGTGGGTTTTGAGACCAGCACGATATCGGTGGCGCGCCGCCATTCCGGAGTGTTCTGGTGCAGGTGCTCGCGCGCCCGCAGCGCGAAGATGCGCGCCTGTACGTAGTCGCCGATGGAGAAGCGCTCCTCGGCGGTGGCGAGCCGCGCCTGCCCGTCGTCGCCCTTGGCGTCGTAGGCCTGGGCCAGCAGGCGGTAGGCGTTGCTGTTGCCGCCATCCAGGTCGTCGCGGTCCAGCCGGATGGCCTGGTGCAGCTGCAGGATGGCCGGGTCCAGCTTGCCGGGATCGTTCTCCGCGACCAGCGACTGCGCCAGGTTGATATGCAGGAGCGGCGCGTCCGGCTTCAGGTCCACGGAGCGCTGGTGGGCGACTTCGGACTCCTTGGTGCGCCCGGCCTCGAACAGGACCTGACCCTTCAACTCCCAGAGGTAGGGGTTGTTGGGATACTCGGCGAGCAGGCTGTCGATGGCGCTCAGCGCCTGCTCGGTCTCGGTCTCGCGATAGTAGGCGATGGCGCGGGCGTAGCGGGCGACGAAGGAGTGGTCGTCGTCCTTGTACTTGAAGAAGGCCGTCTGCGGCGCCTCGGTGAAGCCGATCAGCTTGACCTTCATGATCTCGTGCTCGGACACCATGTCCGGCGAGTCCACCGCCTTGTAGTGCGGCTGCTCCTCGGCCCGCTGGCGCAGCAGGTCTATGCGATCGTCGGTGATCGGGTGGTCGTTGAACCACCGGTACCGCCGGCTTTCGGAGAACACCTCCTCGAACCGAAATTCGTCGAAGAAGTCGACGAGCCCCTTGGCCGACTGCCCGCTCTTCT
>CAXTRP010000155.1:0-7082 GCA_964246615.1 uncultured Caulobacteraceae bacterium
ACGACGCCCGCCCAGCAACAGAACGACAGCGATCAGCACCGCCGCCACGGTGGCTGCGCCGGTAGCCCATGCCAACGGCAGCCTGAGGTCGGTGAAGGGGCCGTCGCGGTAGGTCATTCTTGGTGTTTTCCGCTCTTCCCTGTGTGTCGGGAAGCTTGCGTAACGCCAACCCCTCACCTCCGTCATCCTCGGGCTAGTCGCGAGGATCAAGCGTTCAGTTCCACGGGCGCTCACGCGCCGCAGGCGTCAGGCTCTACGGCCAGCCTCGATCCTCGGGACAAGCCCGAGGACGACGGAGGACGCGATCAGCGGGGGGGCGGCTGTCCAGCGCCGCCCGTTCCGGGCTCAGGAAAGCGTGGCGTCCAGGACGCCCTTCATCCACTTGGGATGCTCAAGCACCTTGCCGCAGCCCAGCGCCACGCACGACAGCGGGTCGTCGGCGACGGTGACCGGAAGGCCCGTCGCGTTGGTGATCTCGGTGTCGAGCCCCCGCAGCAGAGCGCCGCCTCCGGTGAGCATGATGCCTTTGTCTGCGATGTCGGCCGCCAGTTCCGGGGGCGTGCTCTCCAGCGCCACCTTCACCGCTTCCACGATCTGGGCGGCGGGCTCGAACAGCGCCTCGGCGGCGCCCTTCTCGGTGACGCGGACCTCCCGGGGAACGCCCTGCATCAGGTCGCGGCCCTTCACCTCGATGGCTAGGCCGTCGCCCTGCTCGGGCGCCCGGGCGACGCCGATCTCCTTCTTGATCCGCTCCGCTGTGGTCTCGCCGATCAGCAGGTTATGGTTGCGGCGCATGTAGGAGATGATGGCCTCGTCCATCTTGTCGCCGCCCACGCGCACGGAGCGTGAGTAGACGATGCCGGACAGGCTTAGCACCGCGACCTCGGTGGTGCCGCCGCCGATGTCCACCACCATGGAGCCGGTGGGCTCGTGGATGGGGAGCCCTGCACCGATCGCCGCCGCCATGGGCTCGTCGATCAGCCCCACCCGGCGGGCCGACGCGTTCAGGCAGCTATCGTTGATGGCGCGGCGCTCCACCGCCGTGGCGCCGGACGGCACGCATACGATCACCTTGGGGTTCACGAAGCCCTTGCGGTTGTGGACCTTGCGGATGAAGTGCTTGATCATCTCCTCGGCCACCTCGAAGTCGGCGATGACCCCGTCGCGCATGGGGCGGATGGCCTCCATGTGGCCGGGAGTGCGCCCCAGCATCTGCTTGGCCTCGATGCCGACGGCGTGCACCACCTTGCGGCCGCCGACGTTGCGCAGCGCCACCACCGACGGTTCGTTCAGCACGATGCCCTTGCCCTTCATGTAGATCAGGGTGTTGGCGGTGCCGAGATCGATGGCGATGTCGTTGGAGATCAGGCCGAAGAGGGACGAGAACATGGATGGCCTTGTGCAGGGTGCAGGAAAGGTGCGGGCGTAGTCGCCCCATGAGCCCAGCAGATCGGCGCGTAACCCCCCGCAGCCCTAAACGCCGATCAACCTGTCATACGACGCGTCCGTTTGCCCCGGAGAGGCCGCCAGTTCAAGGTTAACATGCGGCTTCTGCGGCATTGCGTCAGCAGGCGGGTGCGCATAGGGCCGCTAGGGCGGCGATGGGCTGTGTACAGCGCTTGTCGCGGGGGCGGGGTGGGCCTATCCCGCTCAAGGTTCTCACGCGCGACGAACGGCTCATCATGCAATCCCCGGCGGACGAGGCTCCGCGCGCCTCGGTGGTCATCGCCGTGCTGGACGAGGCGGACAACGTCTCAGCCGTCGTCGCCGAGACCCTGGCGGCGCTCCAGCCCGCGTCCCCTTTCGAGATCGTCTTCGTGGACGACGGCAGCACCGATGCGACGCCTGACATCCTGGCGGGGCTGGCGGCTGCCGATCCGCGGGTGCGGCTGGTGCGACACGACCGGCGCTGCGGCAAGTCGCAGGCCGTGCGCACCGGCGTACTCGCCGCTCGCGCGCCCTGGATCGCCACCATGGACGGCGACGGCCAGAACGACCCGGCGGACGTGACCTCGATGCTGCAGGCGGCATGGTCGGCGCCTGGGCCGGCGCCGCTGGTGGCGGGCGTTCGGGTGCGCCGCAACGACCCCCGCTCGCGCCTGGTCGCCACCCGGATCGCCAACGGGTTCCGCCAGGCCGTGCTGCACGACCGCTGTCCCGATACCGGTTGCGGGCTGAAGGTGTTCCGGCGCGAGGACTTCCTGCAGCTCCCCGTGTTCGAGGGAATGCACCGCTTCCTGCCCGCCCTGTTCGCCTGCTACGGCCATCCCTTGATCAACCGGGAAGTCGGCCATCGCGCGCGCATGGCGGGGCGGTCCAAGTACACCAACTGGGGTCGGGCCCTGGTGGGGATCGTGGACCTCGTGGGCGTGATCTGGCTCACCCGCCGCACCCAGGCGCCGCACCGGACCGAGGCGCCGTGACGGCTGCCGCAGGCCGGCGCGCCGCCGCGCCCGTGCAGGCGGTCGGCTGGCGGACCTACGTACTGCTGGCCATGGTCTCGCTGGTGCTGTTCCTGCCTGGCCGGGCGCGCCTGCCGCCGGTGGATCGGGACGAGGCGCGCTACCTGCAGGCCACGCGACAGATGTTGCAGACGCGCGACTTCATCGACATCCGCTTTCAGGATCAGCCCCGCAACCTGCAGCCCGCAGGCGTCTACTGGCTGGAAGCCGGCGCGGCGACGCTGTTCGGCGGGGCGGACGCGCCGGTGTGGGCCTACCGCCTGCCGTCGCTTGCGGCGGGGGTGGCGGCGGTGCTGCTCACCTGCCGCGTCGGCGCGCTGTTGTTCGGCCCCCGGGCGGGCGTCGGGGCGGCGCTGCTGATGGCGGCGAGCGCCCTGCTCGGCTTCGAGGCCCGCATGGCCAAGATCGACGCCTGTCTGCTGGCCGACGTGCTGGTGGTGCAGGGCGCGTTGCTCAAGGCCTATCTCGGGCGGTTCCGTGGAGCGGGGCGGGTGAATGCGGCGGTGCTCTGGGCGGCGGTGGGTTTCGGCCTGCTGCTGAAGGGGCCGATCGTGCTGATCGTCTGCGGGACCACCGCGCTCGGCGTGTCGCTGCTGGACCGGCGCTGGGCCTGGCTGAAGCGGTTGCACGCCGGCTGGGGCGCACCCCTGGCCCTGGCGATCGCGGCCCCCTGGTTCGTGGCCATCGGCGTGCGCACGCACGGCGGCTTCTTCGACAAGGCGGTGCGCCAGAACCTGCTCGGCAAGGTGGGTCGCGGCGAGCAGCACCACGGCCAGCCGCCGGGCTACTACCTGCTGATGGCCAGCCTCACCTTCTGGCCGGGCGTTCTGGGAGCGATATTCTCCGCCCCTTGGGGCTGGCGGATGCGCAGGACGCCGGCGGTGCGCTTCCTGCTCGCCTGGCTGCTGCCGACCTGGTTGCTCTATGAGGCGGTGGGCACCAAGCTGCCGCACTACATGTTGCCGATCTACCCGGCGCTTGCGTGTCTGGCGGCAGGCGCGGCGGTCTCCGGAGAGGCGTGGCGAAGAAGCGGAGCCGCCTGGGTGCGGCGCGCGCTGGCCTGGCTCTACGCAGGGGTCTGGCTCATCGTCGGTGCGGCGTTCGCCCTGGCGGGGCCGGTGCTGGTCTGGCGGTTAGAGCACCGGCTGGACGGGGTCGCCATGCTCTTCGCCGGGGTGGGCCTGCTGCTCTGCGGGGCGGTGCTGGCGCTGGTCCGCAGGCGCGAGGCGGGGCTGGCGCTCGCCGCCGGAACAGCCGCGGCGGCGGTGATCTACGCCGGCCTGTACGACCGGGACCTGCCGGAACTGCGCACCGTATGGCTGGCGCCCCGGGTCGCCGAGCTCACCGTCCGGGTGCGGCCCTGTCCGGGAAGCGTGCTGGCTTCCACCCGCTTCGCCGAGCCGAGCCTGGTGTTCCTGGAGCGCGGACCCACCAGGATGATCGCCCCCGCTCCCGCCGCAGATCTGCTGGCAGGCGATGGGGCCTGCGCCATGGCGTTGGTGAGCGACCGGCAGCTCCCCGTCTTCCTGGCTCGGGCGACCGCCGATCGCCTGCGGCTGCGCACCCTGGGGGAGGTGGACGGGGTCAGCTATTCCCGCGGCGAACAGTTGAGGCTGCTGCTCTTCGCCGTCGCCGCTCGCGGCGTGTCGAAGGGCCCGCCAGGCTGAGCGAGAGCGACCTGCCGTTTCGCCTCCTCGCGCTTCAGCCATGCGCGCGCACCGAGCGCCATGCCGATCCATAGGGCGGCGACCGCAGTGAGCTTGATCCAGCGGCTGGGGCCGCCGCCGTTAAGCGCGTGCATTGCCGAATTGCCGGCATAGGCCACCAGGGCGATCTTGGGGATGCTGCCAAGCGCGGTGCCGGCCAGAAATTGGGACACGGCCATGGGCGTCACGCCCGCGGCCATGTTCACCACAACAAACGGCGCCGAGGGCACCAGCCGAACCACCAGCGCAGCCCAAAAGCCGTTGCGGCCGATCATGTCGACGAAGTCGTTGACGCCCTTGCCGGCATGCTCCCGCAGCAGCCGCGCGCCCACCCTTCGGCCCACATAGAAGCCCAGCAGAGACGAGACGAGATTTCCGACCCAGCTGTAGGCGAACCCCAGCCACGGCCCAAACGCCACCACAGCCGCCGCCACCAGCATGAACTGCGGGACGCCGAGGAAGGCGAGGATGCTGAAACCCGCCACCGCCGCCGGCAGCGCCCAGGGTCCGCTGACCCCCGCGCCCATCCACGCCTGAACCGCCGCTGCACTCTTCAGCCCCGTCAGCGAAGCCCCGAACACGAAGACGCTGCCGACGCCGCCAAACAGCAGGAAGGAGATGGCGACCGAGCGCCATGCCCGGACGTCCATGTTGGTGAGAAAAGTCCAGAACCGCTTCACGGCGCGGGCTTATAGCGGCGGGGGCCGGACGTCTCCAGTCGTCCGTTCCTCGGTCTTCGGCAGGCCGTCCGGACCCGGGACGTGAAAAGGGGGTCACGCCATCGCTCGACGGCGGACCCCCTCAGCCGACAGCCCCCAGCGCGGAGAGCGTCCCTGGCGCTATTTCTTGAAGACGTCGCGGACGGCGTCCTTGGCCCCGCCAAATGCGTTCTGCAGACCGCCTTCGGTCTTGTCGGCCTTGCCCTCCGCCTGCAGCTTGGAGTCGCCCGTCAGATTGCCGAAGCCCTCCTTCACCGAACCTCCGAACTTCTTGCCGGAGCCTTCGACCCGGTCGTGGTCGACGCCAGCGTGGGGCTCTGACGATACGCTGTCCTGCACCTTGCCGGCCGCGTTCTGCACCGAGCCACCCGCCTTCTCCGCCACGCCTTCGGCCTGCAGCTTGGCGTCGCCGGTCATCTTGCCGACGCCTTCCTTGACGGCGCCCGCGGCCTTGTCGGCGGCGCCTTCAACGCGATTGTCGCTCATGGTCGTCTCCTTATCTAATGACATGAGCTGGAACGGCAGCGCTTTGCGGCCGGTTCCGCATTGCAAGCCGCGCCGCTATCTAGGACGCCATGGCCGTCAAGTCAGAAGCCCCTACCGAGCCGTTCAAGCGCGCGCTTGCTCACGCGGCCCGCTCCCTGGCCGAGGCGCCAGACCTTGAGATCGTCTACTCCGGCGAAGGGCCGACGCTGGTGGGTCGGCGCGCCACCCTGCCGCACCCGCCGCGCGACCTGAACAGCCGCGAGGCGGCGCGCATCCGCGGCATCGCCGACCGCTTCGCCTTGCGCCTCGCCCATCACGACGAGACCGGCCACGCCCGCTCGCGCCCTGCTGATGCGGCCGCCGCCGGGGTGTTCGAGGCGCTGGAACAGGCGCGGCTGGAGGCGATCGGCGCAGTGGCGCTCGCAGGCGTGCGCGGCAACCTGCGCGCCGTGCTGGAGACCGAGATCGAGCGCAAGGGCTTCGCCCGGATGGAGGACCGCACCAAGGCGCCCCTGGCCGAGGTGCTGGCTTTGATCGCTCGGGAGCGCCTGACCGGCGAGGCCCCACCCGAGGGCGCCCGGGGCGTGGTGGCCATGCTGCGGGCCGAGATCGAGGACAAGGCCGGGCGCGACCTGGACCGGCTCGCCGCCGCCATGGGCGATCAGGCCGGTTTCGCCAAGGTCGCCAAGTCGATCATCACCGACATGGGCATGGGCGAGGAGGCCTCCACCGACCGCTCCGACGAAGCCGGCGACGACGAGCCCCAGGCTGACAGCGAGCCGGACAGCGGCGAGGAGGGCGAAGAGCCCCAGCCGTCGGAGAGCGACGCCCCGGCCCAGCCGGAGGAGAGCGAGGACACTGCGTCCGAGAGCCGCTCCGCCGAGGAGGCCGCCGACGCCGAAGCGGGAGAGGACACCGAAGTCGCCGACGACGCGCCGGACATGGAGGACGCCCCCCAGCGCGGCCGCCCCGACGCCCCCCCCCCTGGTCCTGCGGAGCCCAGCTACAAGGTGTTTTCCCCCACCGCCGACGAGGTGGTGGATGCCGATGCGCTCTGCGACCCCGAGGAGCTGACCCGGCTGCGCGTCTATCTGGACCAGCAGCTGTCCGCCTTTTCGAGCGTAGTGGGGCGGCTGGCCAACCGGCTGCAGCGGCGATTGATGGCCAAGCAAAACCGGGCCTGGACCTTTGACCTGGAGGAGGGCGTGCTCGATGCATCGCGCCTCACCCGCATCATCACCGATCCCACCGCGCCCCTCTCGTTCAAGCAGGAGCAGGACACCGACTTCCGCGACACGGTGGTGGGCCTGCTCATCGACAATTCGGGCTCCATGCGGGGGCGCCCGATCATGGTGGCGGCGCTGTGCGCCGACATCCTGGCGCGCACGCTGGAGCGCTGCAGCGTCAAGACGGAGATCCTGGGGTTCACCACCCGCGCCTGGAAGGGCGGCCACGCTCGCGAGCAGTGGGTCAAGGCCGGCAAGCCGCCCCAGCCAGGTCGGCTCAACGACCTGCGCCACATCATTTACAAGTCCGCCGACGCGCCCTGGCGCCGCGCGCGCAAGAACCTCGGCTTGATGATGCGCGAGGGCCTTCTGAAGGAGAACATCGACGGGGAGGCGCTGGTCTGGGCGCACCAGCGCCTGCTCGGCCGACCTGAGGCGCGCAAGATCCTGATGGTCATTTCCGACGGCGCGCCGGTGGACGAC
>CAXTRP010000156.1:0-7073 GCA_964246615.1 uncultured Caulobacteraceae bacterium
TGAGGCTATCCTTGACACCAGCCCCGCCGAGCGCCGCACGCTGCTGTTCTCCGCCACCCTGCCCAAGCCCATCGTGGCGCTGGCCCAGCGCTACCAGAAGCCCGGCGCCCTGCGCATCACCGCAAGCTCAGGCGAGACCGCGCATGCCGACATCGACTATCGCGCGGTGGCCGTGGCGCCCAGCGACGCGGAACATGCGGTGGTCAACCTGCTGCGCTCCTACGAGGCGGGCGCCGCGCTGGTGTTCTGCACGACGCGCGAGGCGGTGCGTCGGCTGCACGCTAACTTGGTTGAGCGTGGGTTCTCCGTGGTGGCGCTGTCGGGCGAGCTGACCCAGACCGAGCGGACCCACGCCCTGCAGGCGTTGCGCGATCGTCGGGCCAGCGTGTGCGTGGCCACCGACGTGGCGGCGCGGGGGATCGACATTCCCGACCTCGACCTCGTCATCCACGCCGAGCTGCCCAACGACGCGGAGGTGCTGCAGCACCGCTCGGGCCGTACCGGGCGGGCCGGACGCAAGGGCGTGTCGGTCCTGCTGGTTCCCTATCCCAAGCGCCGGCGGGCCGAGGCGCTGCTGCGGCTAGCCCATGTGCAGGCGAGCTGGGTGCCGGCGCCCTCGGCGGAGGAGGTTCGCGAGCGCGACCAGGGCCGGCTGATCGAGGCGTTGCGCCCTTCCGGCGAGGCGTCGGAGGAAGACGTGGCGGTGGCCCAGGCCCTGCTGGAGGGTGGCGATCCGATGCAGGTGGTGGCGTCGCTGGTGCGCGCACGCCGCGCCAGCCTGCCGGCGCCCGAAGACCTGGCCGAGGGTCAGCCTCAGCCGCCGTCGAGCGGCCCTTCGGCTCGGGCGGGGTTCGAGGGATCGGCCTGGTTCCGCATCGACATCGGGCGGAACAAGAACGCCGATCCCCGCTGGCTGCTGCCGCTGATCTGCCGGCGCGGCCACGTCACCAAGTCCGAGATCGGGGCCATCCGGGTGTTCGACCGGGAGAGCCGCTTCGAGATCGCCGCCGCCACCGCCGCTGTGCAGGAGGGGCCGGACGACGTGCGTATCGCGCCCCTGGCCGAACCGGACCTGCCGCCATCTCGCGACCGCAAGCGGCCGCCGCCCAAGCGTCAGGACAACGCCGGGCCGACGTCTCGAAAGCCAGAAGGCGCGGCACGGACCTCCAAGCGCCAGAGCGGCAAGTTCAAGGGCGCCCCGCGGAAGTGAGCGGCGCGCCTCCCATGTCAGGGAGGCGGATCAGGGCCGGCGCTGCAGGGTGATCTGGAACAGCTTGGGCCAGTTCTTGCCGGTGACGAACAGGCGATCGCGGTCGGCGTCGTAGGCGATGCCGTTCAAGACGTCGGTCCGGCCCGGCGTGACGTCCGAGGGCGCGAGCAGCCCGGACAGGTCGATCCAGCCCACCACATGGCCTGTGCCGGGATCGATACGGGCGATCAGGTTCGTCTGCCAGATGTCGGCGTAGATCTCGCCGCGAACCCACTCCAGTTCGTTGAGGTTGTCCACTGGCCGGCCGTCGTCGGTGACCCGGATTTGGCGCTCCTCGCGCAAGGTGGCCGGGTCGAGCACGCGCAGCTCGTCTGTGCCATCACTCATGTAGACGTGGCGGGCGTCCTTGGTGAAGGCCCAGCCTTCGCCCGCGTAGTGGAACTTGCCCTCCACGGTCAGCTTGGCCGCGTCGTAGATGTAGCCGAAGTGCTGCTGCCATGTGAGCTGATAGAGTTTGGAGCGCCAGCGCACGATGCCCTCGCCGAAATCACTCGCAGGTAGATCGTGCTGCTCCAGCACCCGGCCAGTATTCAAGTCTTCTTTGCGCACGAACGAGTGGCCGGGCATTCCCGTGCTCTCCCACAGCACCCCATCCTCGTAGAAAAGACCCTCGGTGAAGGCGTTCACGTCGTGGGGAAAGGTGCGCACCACCTGGTAGGTGTAGACCGGGGTGGCGGCGCGAGCGGTCAGCGACGTCGCTGCAAGCAGGAGCGCAAGGATCGGTCGTCGAAGAGTCATTTGCAAGACACGACGCTATAGGGAGCCGCTTGAGTTAGCATGGCGGTTGTAACTGTCATCTCGACCGAAGCGCAGCGTAGAGCCGAGACCCAGGGCCAAGCACAGCACCCGTTATCCTGGGTTCCGGATCGGCTTTGCCGTCCGAGATGACAGTTGCGTAGAGCTGAAGTGAACGAAACCGATACTAGCAGCTGTAGTACATATCAAATTCGACCGGATGCGGATGCAGTTGCAGGCGCACGACTTCCTCCATCTTCAGCTCGATGTAGGCGTCGATGAAGTCGTCGTCCATCACTCCGCCCTTCTTCAGGAAGGCGCGGTCGCGGTCCAGGTTCTCCAGGGCTTCGCGAAGCGACCCGCAGACCTCGGGCACGTTCTTCTGCTCCTGGGGCGGCAGGTCGTAGAGGTTCTTGTCCATCGGACCGCCCGGATCGATCTTGTTCTCGATGCCGTCCAGCCCGGCCATCAGCAGGGCGACGAAGGTCAGGTAGGGATTGCCCATCGGGTCGGGAAAACGCACCTCGATGCGCTTGGCCTTGGGGGACGAGACGTAAGGAATGCGGATCGAGGCCGAACGGTTGCGCGCCGAATAGGCAAGCTTCACCGGCGCCTCATAGCCTGGCACCAGCCGCTTGTAGCTGTTGGTGGTGGAGTTGGCGAAGGCGTTGATGGCCTTGGCGTGCTTGATGATGCCGCCGATATAGTACAGGCACATATCCGATAGGCCGCTGTACTTGTCGCCGGCGAACAGCGGTTGACCATCCTTCCAGATCGACTGGTGACAGTGCATGCCCGATCCGTTGTCGCCGAAGTAGGGTTTGGCCATGAAGGTGGCCGTCTTGCCGTAGGCTGCGGCCACGTTGTGGATCACGTACTTATACAATTGCATCCGGTCGGCCATGGTCAGCAGGTCGCTGAACTTCAGGCCAAGTTCGTGCTGGGCCGGCGCCACCTCGTGGTGGTGCTTCTCGGGCTCCATGCCGAGTTCGCTCATCACCGACAGCATCTCGCCCCGCAGGTCCTGGGCGCTGTCGGTGGGGTTGACGGGGAAGTAGCCGCCCTTGGGTCCAGGACGATGGCCCATGTTGCCCTCGTCGTAGCTCCTGCCGGTATTGGCCGGCAGCTCGATGGAATCGAAGCTGTAGCCGGTGTTGTTGTAGCTGGTGCTCCACTTCACATCGTCGAAGATGAAGAACTCCGCCTCGGGACCGAAGTAGACCTGGTCGCCGACACCTGCCGACTTGACGTAGGTCAGCGCCTTCTTGGCGATGGAGCGCGGGTCGCGGTTGTAGGGCTCCATCGTGTCCGGGTTCAGCACATCACAGAACAGGAACAGCGTCGTCTGCTGGTAGAAGGGGTCCACATAGGCTGTGGACAGGTCTGGCCGCAGCAGCATGTCGCTCTCGTTGATCGCCTTCCAGCCGGCGATGGAGGAGCCGTCGAACATGGTGCCCTCGGTCAGGAACTCGTCGTCCACCAGATCAAGGTCGAAGGTGACGTGCTGCAGCTTGCCACGGATGTCGGTGAAGCGGACGTCGACGTACTTGACTTCCTTTTCCTTGATCAGGGCGTGGACTTCTTCGGGCGTCATGCAGGGGCTCCGGGGAGGATGGTCTCAGGCGGGCGAGGGCGGGCCGGCGGCCACACCGCGGGCGAGGGGCGAGGGGCGTCGGTGCGCGGCTAGTCGTGCATCGCCTCGCCGTGAAGCGCAAGGTCGAGACCGGTCACTTCATCCTCCTCGCTGACGCGAAGCCCGGTGGTGAACTTGCAGACCATCAGGATAAGCCAGGTGGCCAGCCCGGACCAGATGATGGTGCCGAGGCAGCCGTAGAGCTGGGTCAGCGGCGAGTGAACCTTGCCCAGCGGGTTGATGGCGGCGTCGGCGAACACGCCGGTGAGAATCGCGCCGATGAAGCCCCCCATTCCATGCACCCCGAAGGCGTCCAGGCTGTCATCGTAGCGAAGCGCGTTTTTCAGGAACACGGCCGAGCAGTAGCAGAGGGCGCCAGCGATCAGCCCGATCCACAGCGCTCCTGACGGGGCCACGAAGCCAGACGCCGGGGTCACGGCCACCAGCCCGGCGACCGCTCCCGACGCCAATCCGAGCAGGGTAGGCTTCTTGCGATGTGTCCATTCCACCGCCATCCAGGCGATGGCGGCGGCGGCCGTGGCGATCTGGGTGTTGGCCATGGCGACGCCCGCAAGCGCGTTTGCGCCCACCGCCGAGCCGGCGTTGAACCCGAACCAGCCGACCCACAACAGGCTCGCGCCGATCATGGTGTAGACGAGGTTGTTGGGCGCCATGTTGTCGTGGCCGAGCCCCTTGCGCGGACCCAGCACCAGGGCGCAGACCAGCCCCGCCACGCCGGCGTTGATGTGCACGACTGTGCCGCCGGCAAAGTCTAGCACGCCCAAGCCGCCAAGGAACCCGCCGCCCCAGACCCAGTGTGCAATGGGCGCGTAGACGAAGATCGACCACAGCACGGTGAACAGCAGCAGGGCTGAAAACTTGAACCGCTCCGCAAAGGCCCCGCAGACCAGGGCCGGCGTGATGATGGCGAAGGTCATCTGGTACATCATGTAGACATACTCGGGGATGGTCAGGGCGGCGCCGGCGATCTGATAGGGCTGGTCCATGTGCACCGACTTCAGCATTAGGTTGCCGAGCCCGCCCCAGACCTTGTTGGCCCCTGCGCCGGGCGAGGTTCCGAACGCTATGGAATAGGCGCAGACGAACCAGACAACCGTCACCACCGCGGTGATGGCGAAGGACTGCGCGACGGTGGCGATGACGTTTTTCTTGCGCACCATGCCGCCGTAGAACAACGCCAGACCGGGTATGGTCATCATGAGCACGAGCGCTGTGGACGTGAGCATCCAGGCAGTGTCGCCGGTGTCGGTCTTGAAGGATGGGGCGGAGGCGGTGGCCGCGCCTGTCGTCGCCGTCGTCGGCGCCGCGGCGGGAGCGGACGCCGGCCCAGTGGCGGCGACGGCGGGCGTCGGCGTTGAGACGACGTTCTGAGCGCAGGCCCAATGCGGCGACAGGAGCGTCAGCATCGTCGCCAGGAGAAGCGCGACCAGGCTCATCGTGGCCGGCCATTCGCTGCGGCGCCGGGCGGTCGGACGCGGGCCGTGCATGTTCGTCATCTTCCGCTGAGCCTCAAAGCGCCGTCGGACCGGTTTCGCCGGTTCGGATGCGAAGCGCCTGCTCCACGTCCATGACGAAGATCTTGCCGTCCCCGATCTTGCCGGTCATGGCCGCGACGCGGATCACCTCCATGGTGCGCTCCACCATGTCGTCGGCCACAACCACCTCGACCTTCACCTTGGGCAGGAAATTGATAGCGTACTCGGCGCCTCGATAGATCTCCGTCTGGCCCTTCTGGCGGCCGTAGCCCTTCACCTCCGAGATGGTCAGACCGTCTATGCCCGCCGCGGTCAGCCCCTCGCGGACATCGTCGATCTTGAACGGTTTGATCACCGCCATGATGAGCTTCATGGTTTCTCCCGACGGGCGAGCAGCCTGGCGCCACACCGGCTTCTTCGTTCGGCAAGCTACTGAAAATGGCGCACGGCGCTTCGGCGCGTGGCCTGGCTCAACGAGATTTGCATCCTGGATGGCTGCTGCGTGTGCATAACGCGGCAGATTGCCTATTGCTAAGGCGCTATGTGGGTCGGTGAAGCTGCAAGTTTGTAGCGAACCCGATCAACGCGCCAGTATGGGCCGCCATGTGGCAAAGAATAGGCAAATGCCGCCGATAGAGACAATCGTAAGCGACAGGCCGATCCGTGACATCCTTGCGGCCACGGCGTTCGACGCCTCGCCGTGGCCCGCTGTGGTGTTCGAGGCGGACGCCAAGGTGCTGATCGCCAACGAGGCGGCGGAGATGCTGTTTGGGCAGGCGTTGGCCACTTTGGCCCGTCGGCCGCTACCCTCCCTGTTGGCGCCCGAGAGTGAACTGGCCATATTCTTCGAGCAGGCGCGGCGCGAGCGTGGCGCCGCCCGGCGCTCGGCGATGGAGGTGGCGCTGCCCGGCGGCCCACATTTCGAGGCGGAGGTCGCCTTCGTCGCCCTTCCAGGCGATCGGCTATTGGGCGCCTTCTACCTGGAGAGCCAGGGCGCACGGCTGGACCGGGCGAGCGAAGCCCTGCGCTCGGTGGCCGGCATGGGACGCACCCTGGCGCACGAGATCAAGAACCCCCTGGCGGGCATCCGCGGCGCCGCCCAGCTGCTCAAGCTCGGCGCAAGCCCCGCCGATACGCCTCTGGCCCAGGTGATCGTGGACGAGGTGGATCGCATCCGCCGGCTGGTGGACCAGGTGGAGGCCTTCTCCGATGAGCGGGTCACCGCCAAGCGGCCGGTGAACATCCACCGGGTGCTCGACCGGGTGCGGACCCTGGTGTCCAGCGCCTTCGGGGCTGAGGTGAAGTTCTCGGACGCTTACGATCCTTCCCTGCCGCTGGCGTGGGGCGACGAGGACCAGCTGGTGCAGATCTTCCTCAACGTGGCCAAGAACGCCGCCGAGGCGGTCATGGAGCGGGGCGACGGCCGGGGCGAGGTGCTGATCGCCACAGGCTACCGTTCCGGCGCGCGGGTCAGCGCTGGCCGCCAGGGCTGGCGCAATGCGCCGCTCGAGGTGAGGCTGCAGGATAATGGACCGGGCGTGCCCGCCGATCTGCGCCACCGCCTGTTCGACGCCTTCGTCACCACAAAGCTCGGCGGCATGGGCCTGGGCCTGACGCTCGTGGCCAAGCTGGTCGACGCCCACGAGGGCCTGGTGGAGCTCGACTCCGAGCCTGGCCGCACGGTGTTCCGCATCCTTCTGCCGGTCGCCGCGGGCGATCCGTCTTCTCCGGAGACCTGATATCGTGAGCGCAAACCAGAAGGTCCTAATCGCCGACGACGACACCTCCATCCGCCTGGTGCTGAGTCAGGCCTTCACCCGCGCGGGCTTCCAGGTGCGCGCCACCGGCTCGGCCGCAACGTTGCTGAAGTGGGTGTCGGACGGGGAGGGCGATCTGGTGATCACAGACGTGGTCATGCCCGACGAGAACGCCTTCGATG
>CAXTRP010000157.1:0-7041 GCA_964246615.1 uncultured Caulobacteraceae bacterium
GCGCGGCCTGCATTTCCAGACGCCGGTGGCGTGGTGTCTGCTGGTGATCGCTGCGGCGGCGTGGATGAACCTGTCAGTGACCCTGTCCTGGCCGGGCGTGCGCCTGGCCGGCGAGCGGGAGGCGGTGATCCAGCTGGCCTTCGACATCGTGGAGCTGAGCCTGCTGCTGGCGCTCACCGGCGGGCTGGAGAACCCCTTCATCGTCCTGCTGATCGCGCCCGTCACCGTCGCCGCCGCCACCCTGCCCGGGCGCTACGCCGCGGCGTTGGGCGTGCTGGCGCTCACAGCCATCGTGCTGCTGGGCTTCTGGTCGGCGCCGCTGCCGTGGATCGCGGGCGAAAGCTTCGATCTACCCTTGACCTATCTCGTGGGTGCAGGCGTGGCGGTGGGCGCAGGCGTGGTGTTCACCGCCTCTTACGCCTGGCAGGCGTCGGCCGAGGCGCAGCGGATGGAGCTGGCGCTCGCCGCCACCCAGGCGGTGCTGGCGCGCGAGCAACGGCTGTCGGCCCTCGGCGGCCTCGCGGCGGCGGCGGCGCACGAGCTTGGCACGCCGCTCGCCACCATCCAGGTGGTCACCAAGGAGATGGTGCGGGGTATGGAGCCCGGACCGCTGCTCGAGGACGTACAGCTGCTCATCAGCCAGGCGGAACGCTGCCGCGACATCCTGCGCAAGCTCGGCCAGGAGCCAGACACCGCCGACGTTCACCACGCCCGCATGGGCCTGTCGCAACTGCTGGACGAGATCGCCGACCCCTACCGGGGCGACGTGATCCTGATCGACGGCCAGGTGAGCTGCGCGCCGGGGTCGACGATCCTGGAGGTGCGCCGGCTGCCCGAGGTGATGCACGGCCTGTCGGCCTTCGTCGAGAACGCCACCGATTTCGCCGAATCGGTAGTGGAGCTTACCGCCTACTACGACGTGGACCGACTGCAGATCGAGGTGCGCGACGACGGTCCAGGCTTCCCGCCCGAGGTGATGAGCAAGCTCGGCCAGCCCTACGTCACCACCCGCAGCCACGGGGAGAACTCGCGCTCCGCGCACCAGGGCATGGGCCTGGGCTTCTTCATCGCCAAGACGCTTCTGGAGCGGACGGGCGCCCAGGTGGAGTTCCGCAACGCCAAGCGCGGGGGCGCCGTCATCTCCGCCCGCTGGCCGCGCGCGCGCATCGAAGCGCCCGATCCCGTTTGACTCGCGTCTCTTTTGTTGCGTGTACCTTAGCTGCGACATTATGACGAAGACGGCGACGGGTCCGTCACCGACCTCAGGAGCCCTGGATGACCGACATTTCCGCCTCGATCGCCGCCCTGGCCGAGAAGTCGGTGCTGGTGCTCGACGATGACGCGCCGCTGCGCACGCGCCTCGGCCGCGCGCTGGAGAGCCGCGGGTTCGAGGTGACCGCCGTGGGCGGCGTCGCCGAGGCCATCGCCGTGGTGAAGGAGAAGTGCCCCGCCTTCGCCGTGCTCGACATGCGGCTTGAGGACGGCAACGGCCTGCAGGTCGTGGAGGTGATCCAGACCGTGCGCCCCGACGCCCGGGTCGTCATGCTCACCGGCTACGGCAACATCGCAACCGCCGTCGCTGCGGTGAAGGCGGGTGCTGTGGACTACCTGCCCAAGCCCGCCGACGCGGACGATGTCGCCCGGGCGTTGCTGGCGGCCCGGGAGGGCGGCTCGCCCGCGCCGCCGGACAACCCCATGTCCGCCGACCGGGTGCGCTGGGAGCACATCCAGCGCGTCTACGAACTCTGCGGCCACAACATCAGCGAGACGGCGCGCCGCCTGAACATGCACAGGCGCACCCTGCAGCGCATCCTGGCCAAGCGGGCCCCGCGATAGGCGGCGAACGCTCCAGGGCTCCTGCCGATCGCTGGAAGGGTGCTCACACCAGTCGTTGCTGGAGCGCAGGGGCGGGCTGAACGCCTCCCGCCTCTCCACGGTGGCGCAACTCGGTCTGCGCACTGAACCGCACGTCGACATCCTTGTCCTTGGCCAGCGCGGTGAGCGCGTCTTCGGCGAGCCCGCTCCAGGCCTTGCCACGGTGGAGGCCCGCCGGGACACGCGGCAGAAGCCCGGGCTCGCGGCTCCAGGCGAGGAGCTGGTCCAGGGACGCCTCGTTCAGCATGTCCCGCAGATGGTGCGCGGTCACATAGGCGTCCGGCAGGGCGCGATGCGCCGGCAGGCCCATCTCGTGGACCAGGCCTTCCGGCCGACGTAGGTAGCGCAGCATCTGGTTGGAGAAGCGCGGCAGGTGCGGCCACAGCCGCAGGGCGCACTTCCAGGTGCAGATCCACTCGGCGTCTCCCGTGAACCGCGGCCGGCAGTATCGTTGTTCGAACGCGGCCCGATGAGCGGCGAGGGCCGCGACGCCGCCTTCCGGACGCAGCACCTGCGGCGCAACGGTTTGCCAGAAGGGGGCGCCAGCGACCTGAGCATCCAGGATGTGGTGGATGGCCATGGTGTCCGGCGAGATGGCCTGACCCGGATCGACGAAGAGGGCGCCACGCTCCTCATCGAGGCGCCAGACGCCGGCGGGATCCTGCACGACGTCTTGCCAGCCGATCTCGCAGACCTGGTGCACGCCTCCCCCTGCGGTTTCCAGGTCGATCACACGAACACGGACCGGCGGTTGCGCCACAGACAATCCCGACCTTCCGAAAAGCCGTTGCCCGGCTCGTATGCAGATAGGCGCGATCGAACCCATCGCGAGCCCGCCGTCCAAGAACGCAGAGGGGCCAGAAGCCCAGGACGACGCCGGATCAGGCGCGGCTGTGGTCCACCTGAGGTCCGGTGTCTAGAGCGGGATCGTCCACCCGCGCTGAGGAGGCGTTCGTCTCCCGTGACGCTGGCGCGGTCACGCGGCGTCGCGCGCCAACGCATCCGAGTGTCCTTGATCCCTCAACGTCGCTCTCGCGGTCGTCGCGCTGCCAGGCGGCTATCCCTGATAGGAAAGCTGCGTCAGCACCAAGCTGAATTGGCTTCATGCCGCGGCTTGCGCAGGTTACCCGGTCTATGGACCAGGGCCGTTGGAGGCGACTGGCCGTCCTGCCGTGGGGTGACGATTTGCGCCTGAGCCGCTCCAGCATGCGCGCCAGCATGGCCGCCACAGCACCGTCACGACAGCGTCGCAGGCCGACGCGGAACACCATGGTCCGCCTTTGCGGAACGTCCGCGCTGCTCATGTCCCTGGCGGGTCACGCGGCGGCGCAGAGCGCTGCATCGATCACGCCGCCCCCGGCGGATCTGCAGTCTCAGGTGACCAGCCTGACCCAACTCGTGCAGCGCCTTTCCCAGCAGGACCAGGCTCAGATCAGCGCCCTGCAGGCGCAGGTACGCGCGCTGCAGGCCAAACTCGACGCGCCGTCCCAGGCGACCGCATCCAACGCCGTCGCCGCGCCCCGCGCCGCCATGGGCGAAGCCGGCTTTTCCGCCGTACCGGGTGTGGCGACGGGGAACGTCGCCCCGACCGAAGTCGCCGTCGACGATCAGGTAGCCCAGCCTCGCGTGGTCCAGAACAACACCGGCCGCTTCACCCTGCAGAGCCCGGACGGCCGCAACTCCATCGGCTTCGCGGGCGTGGTGCAGTTCGACACCGGCGACTATCTCAACTTCGATCCCCGTTCCCGGGTGGTCGGCGCCCAGAGGCTATCCAACGGGGTGAACGCCCGGCGCGCCCGCATCGGGGTGGCGGGGACGCTGGCGGGGGACTGGAGCTACGCCTTCATCTATGACGCCGGCAATTCCCAGGACAGCGCCGCCAAGGGCATCGAAACGGCTCAGATCGTCTACGGCGGGTTCAAGGGCGCGGCGCTGGAACTCGGTTATTCCAACACCTTCTTCACCCTGGACCAGTCCACCAGCTCCAACGACCTGCTGTTCCTGGAGCGCGCCTCGGCCACCAACATCGCCACCGCCTTCAACACCGGCGACAACCGCGCCAACGCCGGCGTGCGCCTGTTCGGCGACCGATATTGGCTGGGCGGCTATCTGACGGGTCCCGCCGCCGGGGACAGCCACACCAATGTGGGCGAGCGGTTCGGCGCCTTTGAGCGTGGGGCCTTCCAGGTCCTGAAGGGCCGCGACTACTCGCTGCATCTCGGCGTAGGCGTGGACGAACTGATCGACGCGCCGACCAGCGGGCCCAACACGCCCCAGACCCTGTCGCTCAGCGACCAGCCGGAGCTGCGGATCGACCCCACGACACTGCTCAACACCGGCACGATCGGCACGGCCGCGCACCCGGTGAACGGCGGTTACGTGCTCGATTTCGAGACCGCGGCGAGCTGGCGCGGCCTTTTCTGGCAGGGCGAATACTACCACTACGATGTGGGCCGCCGAGGCCTGGCCGATGCGGACTTCGACGGCGGCTATGGCCAGGTGGCCTGGACGCTCACAGGTGAGACGCACCGCTACAACCCCCAGGCGGGCGCCTATTACCGCATCACGCCTGCCCGCCCGTTCTCGCTCAAGGACGGGGGTTTCGGGGCGGTGGAGATTGCAGGTCGCGTCAGCTACGTGGACCTGGATAGCCGCTTCAATCCCCGCATCGCCCTGTCGGCGGACCCGCAGGCCATCGATGGCGGCCGCCAGACCGGCTACAGCCTGGGGCTGAACTGGTATCCCAACAGCCTGCTGCGCTTCATGCTCGACTACAACCATGTGGACTACGACAAGGCCAATGGCGCAGCGGTGAGCGGGGCGCCCCTTGGGACGGCTGTGGGCGCCAAGGCCGACAGCGTGGCGCTGCGCGGACAGGTGGTCTTCTGATCCTCGGCTGAGGATCGGCCCTCGGCCCGAAAGCTGACCACCGCGCCTCGCCGCGGGATATAGGTGACGCCATGCGCGCGCTCGCCATAGAGGACGACGAGACGACCGGCCAGGAGATCGAGGCGCAGCTGTTCCGCCACGGGTTCGCGGTGGACTGGACGCGCGATGGCCAGGACGGGCTGGCCCGCGCGGTGGGCGGCGGCTACGACGTGATCACCCTGGACCGTATGCTGCCGGGCCTCGACGGGCTGACGATCGTCAAGGAGCTGCGCGCCGCCGGCGTCGCCACCCCTGTCCTGATGATCAGCGCGCTGGGCGACGTGGACGAGCGGATCAGCGGCCTGCGCGCCGGCGGCGACGACTACATGACCAAGCCCTTCGCGCCCGACGAGATGGTGGCGCGCATCGAGGTGCTGCTGCGCCGCTCGAGCGCCGGACGGCGCGAAGCCGGGCCTGACCCCGCGTCCTTGACCCTGCGGGTGCGCGACCTGGAGGTCGACCTGCTGGCGCGCGCGGTGCGACGCGGCGGCCGGGAGATCGAACTCCTGCCCATGGAGTTCCGGCTGCTGGAGTTCATGGTGAGGAACGCCGGCCAGGTGCTGTCGCGCCAGCTCATCTTCGAGAAGGTCTGGGACTATTATTTCGACCCCGGGGCCAATCTCATCAACGTCCATGTGGCGCGGCTGCGGCGCAAGCTGGAGCATCCAGGGAGTGCGCCGCTGATCGTCACCGTGCGCGGCTCAGGCTACAGGCTGGATGCGGACGCCTGAGCTTCGGCGCACGACGACGTTTCGGCTCGCGGTCCTGTTCGGGGCGGTGTTCGCCGGCGCGGTCCTACTCCTGCTGGGCCTCGTCTACTGGCGCACGGCCGGGGTGCTGACCCGGCGCGTCGACGCCATCGTGGCGGCGGACGCGGGCGCCCTGGCGCGGGCCGACCCCCAAACCCTGCTCGCCATCATCGCTCGCCGCGATGCGGACGCGCTGGGCCGACTGAACGTCCACGGCCTGTTCTCGCAATATGGCGTGCACGTGGCCGGTCTGGTGATGAGACTTCCCGCCGAGCTGCAGGTCGACGGAGCCGCTCGCGATGTGACGCCCGACGAAGGCTTTCCCTTCCGAGGCCGGGCGCTGGCGCGCCGGCTGCCCTGGGGCGAGGTTCTGGTGGTGGAACGCGACACGAGCCAGATCGTCCAGGTGCGCCGCTTCATCCTGGAGGAGCTGGTGTGGAGCGGCGCCCTGATCGTGGTGCTGGGCCTGGCCGGCGGGGCGGCGCTCAGCCGCGGACCGCTCCTGCGACTGCAGGCGCTGCAGGCGGCGAGCGCCCGCATCATGGATGGCGACCTCGGCGTACGCATGCCGATCGCCGGGCGGCGAGACGAGCTGGACCTCTTCGCCGCCATGGTCAACACCATGGTGGAGGAGGTCGAGCGGCTGCTCACAGAGGTGAAGGGCGCCAATGACGCCGTCGCGCACAACCTGCGCACGCCGCTCGCCCGGGTGCGAACGCGGCTGGCGCACCTGCAGGACGATGCGAGCATGGCCCCTGCGGCCAGCCGGGTCGTGGGCGAGGTGATCAAGGACCTGGACCTGACGCTGGAGCGCTTCCGCGCCCTGCTCAGGGCCTCGGAGATCGAGGCGCAGGGCCGCCGTTCAGGCTTCCGGACGATCGACGCCGCAGAGGTGCTGCTCCAGGCGGTGGAGCTCTACGAGCCCCTGGCGGAGGCGCGCCAGGTGACGCTGACCGCGCGCCTGCCCGCCGCCGCGCCGCTGACCGCCGACGACAAGCTGCTGTTCGAGGCGGTCAGCGCGCTGCTGGACAACGCCATCAAGTTCTCACCGCCGGGCGGCGGGGTGGAGGTGGCGCTAGACCGCAGAAGCGGCGCGCTGGAACTGTCGGTCAGCGACCAGGGCGCAGGCATCGCGCCGGCCGAAAGGGCGAGCGTGCTGCAGCGCTTCCAGCGCGGGGCGGCGGCCGGCTCGGCGCCGGGATCGGGTCTCGGCCTCAGCATCGTGGTCGCCATCGCCCGGCTGCACCGCTTCGACCTGAGGCTGGAGGACGCGAACCCGGGCCTGCGCGCGATCCTGGCCTGTCCTGACGCGGTTTAAGGCCAGGCGCTCCTGACTGGGACGGCTTGAAGATGCTCCTCCCTGGCGAAGCCGACCGAGGGGGCCTGCGCGGCAAGCCGCAGCGCCGCCCCCTCCACCGCTTCGCGGTCCCCCTCCCCCTGAGGGGGAGGATCGAAGAGGCGGCCCAGATCCTCAAGGCTCCCTCGGTGA
>CAXTRP010000158.1:0-6684 GCA_964246615.1 uncultured Caulobacteraceae bacterium
GTGCGGCTGATGGAAAACCTGGTCGCGCTGGCTCACCCGCAAGCCACCGACAAGGGCCTTTCGTTGGTGGTGGACTATCCCTACGACCGCCAGGTGCTGGCGGTGGGCGACGTCGACCGGCTGCGCCAAGTGTTGATGAACCTGCTCGCCAACGCCGTGAAGTTCACCAGCCGCGGCGAGGTGCGGCTGGCGCTGCAGACCCGGCGCAAGGCGGATCAGGCGCACCTCACCTTCCAGGTCACCGACACCGGCATCGGCATCGCGCCCGATCAGATCGCCACCCTGTTCCACCGTTTCGCCCAGGCGGACGGGTCGATCTCGCGCCGGTTCGGCGGCACGGGCCTGGGGCTCGCCATCTCCAAGCGACTGGTGGAGGCCATGGGCGGCGCCATCGAGGTCTCGAGCGATCCCGGCCGGGGCGCGACCTTCGAGGTGCGGCTGAGCCTGCCGTTGGCTGACGCGCTGGCCGACCTGGAGCCGAAACCTGCCGCGCCCGCGCCGGCTCATCCTGGCGCCGGTCCCCTGCCCGCGGTGCGGGTCCTGGTAGCCGAGGATGTTCCGGTGAACCAGGAACTGGTGCGCCTGATGCTCGCGCCGCTCGGCTGCGAGGTGGTGGTGGTCGGCGACGGCCAGCAGGCTCTGGGCGCCGCATCGACCGGCGGCTTCGATCTGATCCTGATGGACATGCAGATGCCGGTGCTGGACGGCCTGGAGGCCACCCGCATGATCCGCCGGCTGGGCGGAGCCGCGGCGCATATCCCCATCGTGGCGCTGACCGCAAACGTGCTGCCCGAACAGATCGAGCGCTGCCGCCGCGCCGGCATGAACGACCATGTCGCCAAGCCCTTCGTCACCGAGGACCTGCAGTCGGTCGTCCTGAAGTGGGCCGACCGGCATGGAGCGGCCCGCCCCGACCCGGCGTCCAACCCGATCCTCGACGACCTCACCGCCCAGATCGGGTCTGGCCCCATTCGCGGCCTTCTCGCCAGCCTGGACGCCCAGATGGCGCAGGTGCTCGCCACGCCGGTCGACGCCCAACCGGACGCGCTGTCACGCCTGGCTCATAGCTTGCGGGGTGCAGCCGGCGCGCTCGGCTACGGCGAAGCCGCCGACGCCTGCCAGGGGGTGGAGGCCGCCCATCGCGCGGGCGGCCCCGCCGACGGCGCCTTCAGCGCCCTGCAGTCCGCCTGCGCCGCCGCCCGAACGGCGCTGGAGCAGCGCCTCGCTGCGTAATCCCGCTTCAGGATGCTCGGCGAAGCTACTCCGGATTTTCCAAGCTGAAGGTCTGGGACTGCTCGTCGTAGGCGAAAAGCTCGGCATAGCGCCCCCAGTTCACCGCCGCGTCCATGGTCTCGTCCGCGTAGTCCTCGCTCATCACGTCCTCCAGCTCCTCGGAGAAGCGGCGGTAGGGCGCCACGTGGGTCGGGCGCTCGTCCAGCACGCGACGGATCAAAGCGACGATGGGCACGTGGGCCAGCAGCTGGCGACCGAACAGGCGCTTGCGGGTGTCGCTGTCGCCATCGACGAACTGCCGTCCCGCCTCGCTGAGCGAGATGTCGCCGTGAGCGACCTCGGCGAAACGCATGAGCTGCAGCGACTCGGCCAGGGGGAACAGCTCGTCGATCTCCATCTGCAGGTCGTCGGCGATTTCGGGCAGATCGGCGCGGCCGTTGAAGGGGGGCTTGGCCAACTCCTCCATCAGGCCCGCCAACAGGTTGGTGGATACGCTCGCCAGACCCATGCCGACGCCTTGGCTGGCGGCCATGTCGGGGGTCGGCTGCTCGGCCTTCAGCTTGGGGTCCGAGGGATTGGTCATGCGCCCGTAAATGTCGTCCACCAATTGGCGGAAGGCCGGCTCGGAGCGGTCGCGGGGATGAGCCAGATCCACCTTGATCTCATGGGCGATCCGCCCCGGATTAGAGGCGAAGATGATGATGCGGTCGCACATCAGCACCGCCTCTTCGATGTTGTGGGTGACCAGCAGGATCGAGGACAGCGGCAGCTTCTTCTCCTGCCAGAGCTCGACCAGGTCGGTGCGCAGCGTCTCGGCGGTGAGGACGTCCAGAGCGGAGAAGGGCTCATCCATCAGCAGCAGCTCAGGGTGGACCACCAGCGCCCGGGCGAACCCCACCCGCTGACGCATGCCCCCTGACAGCTCGCGCGGATAGGCCGACTCGTAGCCGTCAAGGCCGATCAGGTCGATGGCGGCCACAGAACGCGAGCGCCGTTCCGCCGCAGGCACCCCGAGCGGCTCCAGCCCGATCTCCACGTTCTCCAGCACCGTCAGCCAGGGGAAGAGCGCAAAGCTCTGGAACACCATGGCGATGCCCTGGGAAGGGCCCGTGACCGGGCGGCCCCGCCAGCGCAGCTCGCCCGCCACCGGGCGCGCAAGGCCGGCGATGATGCGCAGCAGGCTCGACTTGCCCGATCCGGAGCGGCCGAGCAGGCCCACGATCTCATTGCCGCGCAAATCGAGGTTGATGTCCTCCAGCACCAGCAGCTCGTTGCCGGAACCCTTGGCGTAGGCCTGACGGACGTGGCTGATCTCCAGAAGGGACCGTCCAGTAGGCGCTTCGGCGATGTCGGTCATGGCGCCTTCCTCAATCCATCCGCAGCCGCTTGGCGGCATAGTTGAACAACGGCCGCCAGAGCACCCGGTTGAACAGCACTACAAAGAGGCTCATCACAGCGGTGCCCAGCACCACGCGGGGAAAGTCGCCCCGCTCCGTGGCCTGGAAGATGAACGCGCCCAGGCCGTGAGCGGTCAGCCTGGTATGTCCCCAGTTGACCACCTCGGCGATGGTGGAGGCGTTCCAGGCGCCCCCGCTGGCGGTGATCGCCCCGGTGACGAAATAGGGGAAGACGCCAGGCAACATCACCTTGCGCCACCAGCTCCAACCCTTGACCCCGAAACTAGACGCGGCTTCCCGCAGGTCGTTGGGAAAGGCGCTGGCGCCCGCGATGACGTTGAACAGGATGTACCACTGGGTGCCCAGGATCATCAGCGGCGAGAGCCACACATCCGGCGCCAGGTGGAAGTGGACAATGCCCACCACGACCACCGGAAAGAACAGGTTGTTGGGAAACGCCGCCATGAATTGCGCAACCGGCTGCACCGCCTGGGTCCAGCGAGGCCGCAGCCCAACGAGGATGCCGATCGGCACCCAGATCAGGCTCGCCAACACGATCAGGACCAGCACCCGGATCAAGGTCAGGCCACCCAGGCCGATCACCGCCAGCACCTCGGCAGGGCCGACCTCGCGACCCACGAAAGCGACGACCCGCCAAGCGGCCCAAGCGCCGAGCAGGCCCAGGATGGCGTACCAGACATAGTCCGCGGTCCGGCTCGACCAGGCCTGGACCAACCGGCGAGGCGGCGGTCGCACAGCGCCGACGTGGACACGGGTGAGCACCCCCGCCACGTTGGCGAACGGCATCCAGATACGGCGGGCCAGCTGCGCCCTCTGGAGGAAGTTCAGCACCCAGGACTGAGGCGGCGCGCCCTGGCGGGAGGACAGTTCGACGTTGAACTTCTCCGACCACGCCACCAGTGGCCTAAACAGAAGCTGGTCGTAGGCGAGGATCACCAGCCCCATGGCCAGGATTGCCCAGCCGATGGCGCTGAGGTTCTGCCTGGCGATGGCCAAGCCGACATAGGAGCCGATGCCCGGCAGGGCGATGGAGACGTTGCCCACCGTCACAGCCTCGGAGATCACCACGAAGAACCAGGCGCCCGACATGGACATCATGGCGTTCCAGATCAGCCCTGGCGCTGCGAACGGGACCTCCAGCACCCAGAATCGCCGCCAGGGGCCCAGCCTCAGGCTCTCGGAGACGTCGCTGAGGTCGCGCGGCACGGTCTTCAGCGACTGGTAGAAGCTGAAGGTCATGTTCCAGGCCTGGGCGGTGAAGATAGCGAAGATCGACGCCAGCTCCGCTCCGAACACCTGACCTGGAAACAGCGCCAGGAAGAAGGTGATGGTGAAGGACAGGAAGGAGAACACCGGCACCGACTGCAGGATGTCGAGCAGGGGGATCAGCACCTGTTCCGCGCGCCGGCTTTTCACCGCCAGGGCGCCATAGGCGAAGGTGAACAGGGTGGAGCAGATGATCGCCGCCAGCATCCGCAGCGTGGTGCGCAGCGCGTAGTTGGGCAGGACGCGAGGGTCCAGGCTGATGGCCGGGCTGTGCGCCAGGGGCTGTAGCGTTTCGTGGCCGCCGACGGCGATAAGCGCCAGGCCGCCGATCACCAGGGCGAAGATCAGCGTGTCCCAAACGCTGGGCACGAAGCGCCAGCTCTTGCGCACGTCCAGCAGGCGCACGGCGAGAAGAGGGTGAACAGCGGCCACGGCTTGCCCTCCCTAAGCGTCTCGCCTGCAGGTCAGGGGCTCTAGCCAAGATCAGGCCGGCGGGCAATCGCACGGCTGTCATAGGAGGGCGGCCTCAACGCACCCCGGCCGACCGGCTGCTGTGGGCCATGGGCGCTATCGAAGCCCACTCTATAAAAATCGAGACGCCGCCAACACAGGGCGGAGGCGTAAACCTTGGATCGAGTCCCCGGCCATCACGTCCGCCGCTGGCCCAAAGCCTGGCGGCGAACGCTTCTTCCAGGGCTACCGGAGTTCAGTCGTCTGCGACTACCGAGCCGGGATGACCTCCGCAGCAGCGACCTTGGGTGAAGACGTCGGGCGTGCAGCTGAGACTGATCCGCTTGCCTCGGCCCCGGGCGCCGCTTCCGGAATCGATCCGGCGACATCGGCGTCCCGCGCCTCGACGGCCGCCGCATCACCCGAGAAGGCGATGAGGTGCTGGGTGGAGGCTGGACCGCCGGAGGCTGCGACCAGTTCGGCGTTCCGCTCCCCTTGCGCCCCTGCATCCTGAGCCTGGGAGATGCCGGCTGACAGCAGCCCGCCCCCCAGCATGACCCCGATCAACGCCGCGCGCACAGCGAGCTTGCGAATTGGAAAACCCACCGAAACCCCCTAAGAAGAAAGCCTTCGACAGGAGTCGACCCGCTCGTGGGTTTGACCCGTCGCCTGGCGGTGATAAGTCTTAACGAAGCCTTAGGGTTGCCGATTCTCGTGCGACTTGAATCTCGGGCCGCGAGGCTCTTCCTCCAGCCTTTACCGGTCCTTCCTTGAGCGACGACGCGCCTTCCCCCATCGTCCCTCGTACCGGCGGCATAGCGCCGATCGCCATCGAGGACGAACTCAAGCGATCCTATCTCGACTACGCCATGAGCGTGATCGTCAGCCGTGCGCTGCCGGACGCACGCGACGGGCTGAAGCCCGTGCACCGCCGCATCCTTTTCTCGATGAGCGAGAACAATTTCGCCTCCAACGGGCCGTACCGGAAGTGCGCCCGGGTGGTGGGCGACGTGATCGGCAAGTATCACCCGCACGGCGACCAGTCGGTCTATGACGCCCTGGTGCGTATGGCGCAGCCCTTCTCCATGGGCCTGCTGCTGATCGACGGTCAGGGCAACTTCGGCTCGGTGGACAACGATCCCCCCGCCGCCATGCGCTACACCGAGTGCCGCATGACCAAGGGCGCCGAGGCGCTGCTGGCCGACATCGACAAGGACACCGTCGACTTCCAGGACAACTACGACGGCGCCGAGCACGAGCCGGTGGTGCTGCCCGCGCGCGTGCCGAACCTGCTGGTCAACGGCGCGGGCGGGATCGCTGTCGGCATGGCCACCAACATCCCGCCGCATAACCTCGGCGAGATCGTCGACGCCTGCCTGGCCCTGATCGACGATCCGACCACCGACCTGGAGCGCCTGCTGGAGATCGTACCGGGCCCCGACTTCCCCACCGGCGGCGAGATCATCGGTCGCTCGGGCGCCCGCCAAGCGTTGATGACCGGCCGCGGTCCGGTCGTCATGCGCGGCAAGGCGGCGATCGAGACCACCAAGCGCGATCGCGAAGCCATCGTCAACACCGAGATCCCCTTCCAGGAGAACAAGGCGGCAATGGTGCAGAATATCTCCGAGCTGGTGCGCGCCAAGCAGATCGAGGGCATCGCCGATATCCGCGACGAGAGCGACCGCGACGGCATGCGCGTGGTGATCGAGCTGAAGCGCGACGCCTCGGCCGACGTGACGCTGAACCAGCTCTACCGCTTCACCCCGCTGCAGACCTCCTTTGGCGTCAACATGCTGGCGCTGAACCGCGGCAAGCCTGAGCAGATGGGGCTGCGGACCCTGCTCGACCTGTTCCTGGAGTTTCGCGAAGAGGTCGTGGTCCGCCGGACAAAGTTCGAGCTGTCTAAGGCGCGCAATCGCGGCCACGTGCTGGTGGGCTTGGCGATCGCTGTGGCCAACATCGACGAGGTGATCGCGCTGATCCGCAGCTCCGCCAACGCCAACGAGGCGCGCGAGCGGCTGTGCGCCAAGGACTGGCCGGTCGGCGACATGATCGAGCTGATCGGCCTGATCCAGGACCCCCGCACCGTGGTGCTGGAAGGCGGCCTGATCCGCCTGTCCGACGAGCAGGCCCGCGCCATCCTGGCCCTGACGCTCTCACGCCTCACCGGCCTCGGCCGCGACGAGATCTTCGGCGAGGCGCGCTCGCTGGCCGACGCCATCGCCGGCTACCTGGCCATCCTCGGCTCGCGCGAGCGGATCATGGCCATCGTGCGCGAAGAGCTGGTCGCCGTCCGCGACGCCTTCGCCGTCCCCCG
>CAXTRP010000158.1:6694-7023 GCA_964246615.1 uncultured Caulobacteraceae bacterium
GCCGACGTCGAGGACGAGGACCTGATCCCGCGCGAGGAGATGGTGGTCACCGTCACCCACGGCGGCTACGTCAAGCGCACGCCCCTCTCAGCCTACCGGACCCAGCACCGGGGCGGCAAGGGCAAGTCCGGCATGGCCATGAAGGACGAGGACGCGGTCACCCGCATCTTCGCCGCCTCCACCCATGCACCGGTGCTGTTCTTCTCCTCGGCCGGCAAGGTCTACAAGCTCAAGGTCTGGAAGCTGCCGAACGCGCTCGCCAACGCCCGCGGCAAGGCCTTCATTAACCTGCTGCCCCTGGAACAGGGCGACCGCATCACCACCGTCCT
>CAXTRP010000159.1:0-6984 GCA_964246615.1 uncultured Caulobacteraceae bacterium
CGTGTCCCTTTCCACTTCACAATGTCAAACACCTACCAGCCCAAAAGAACCGGTCCGTCGTTTAACGCCCGCGGCCGGCGATGACTGACTTCTAGTCCCGTCCAAGATGTCGGTCAACAACAAAGTTGACTTTCATCCGCCTTCTCGAAACGCCCAAACCAGCAACCCTAAAGCAGATATCGTCCACTTATGAGATGCTTGTCCCTTGCGCCCCTAGAGGTGCTTGGGAAGTTGGACGCTCTACCCTTGGAGCACGGACGAGAGGTTCGAGATGAACTCGCACGCTGGTGAGTTGAGGGTTGTTCTCGCCAGACCTGCGTCGCGGCGAGAGGGGGCATTTATGGAAGCGGCCCGCCGCTGTCAACCCTGCTGCACCGATTTGGAGCAGAGCGATCCCCGGTCAGCAAGCCGGCTCGGTTGTCTCTGCGTAGAGCCTGCGGGCCTCACTGGCGGGTCCTCGTCGCTCGCCCACCCCCAGCACCGCGATCGAAAACACCCGACCGCCTATTGCGAAGACCAGGCCGTCGCCGGGACGCACGGGTCGACTGGGCTTGTCGACCCGCACCTCTGCCGGGCCGCGCACCAACCGCACCCGCCCCTCCTCCACGAACCGGCAGGCGAGGCTGCGGGTTTTGAAGAACCTGGCGCGGCAGAGCCAGACATCAAGGCGGCAGGGTTCAGGATCGGATGCGTCCGTCATCCGGCTGCGGCGCCAGGGGGCGCCCGCTTCCTGCGGCGCTTCACCCGGGCTGCAGGCTGGCGAAGCACGGCCAGGGCGGCGAACGGGTTGGCGGGGTCGACGGCTGGGCGCGCCTCGAAGAGTTTGGAGGCTTGATCGCCAGACGTTGGCCGGAATGTGATCGGCTTGGGCGCGCGATGACGCCATAGGCTGTCCTCCCCCTCCGCCGGGTGACGAGCCCGGGCATAGCCGAGCGCCTTGAGCAGTCGAGCGGCCCCTGGAGGATCAAGGCCGGCGGCCTGAAGGTCGGCATCGGCGAGCCTTATGGCGCCAGCTTCACGGGGCGCGCGGCGGATCAGGTCGGACAGGGTCTCCAGCATGGCGACGGGTGCAGCCAGCGCGCCGAGCGCGGCCAGCCCACGCCAACCCAGCGCCCGGGGCGGCGGCGCGGGGATCGGCAGATGGCTCGGCAAGTGCAGGGGCGGCTTCCAATGGGGCGCCTCGACACTGGCGAAGGCGGTCAGCAGGCCTGCAGCTTCCGGAACCAGCTGGCCTGGCAGGTAAAGGCTGAAGGCGCCGAGCCGCACACCCAAGCTCCGAAGCGCTCGCCGCTCCCCCTGGCTGAGAGCCGTGACCTCCCCCGCGACCTCGCGCCTGGCCAGCACACCACCGGCCTCCACCATGCGGTAGGCGATGCCGCGGGCCAAGCCACGCAGGGCGCCGCCGGCGATGGCGTCTTCAAGGCTCTTCAAGGATGCGAGGCGACGGCTCGCGTCGCCGGCGACGAAGGCCTCCAGCCGCCGGCGCGCCCGCTCGCGCGCGGGCTCCGGTCCCATTTCGCCGTAGAGCATGCACCTGGGGGCGAAGGGTCGCCCGCCACTCAGCCGTCCGGCGGCCTCACCCTTCCAGTCGATGGCGCCGTCGGGATGCAGCGAGAAGGCGTCGTCGACGTCGGCGGCCAGGGCGCCAAGGCGGCGCGCCATTTCGGGCGTCACGGCGCGTTGGGCGGCGGCGCGGAGCGCCTTGTCTTCGAGCTGGGTGGCCCCTTCGGCTTGTTCGAAGCGCAGACCCCGCAGGCGGCCGACGTAGTGGCCCTCCACCGTCACGGCTCCGTCTGTGCCCACCCCCGCCAGCACGTCGTCGCGCAGGTTGAGCCCACGGAGCAGGGCGGAGGTGCGCCGGTCGATGAAGCGCTGCATCAGCTTTTCGTGCAGCGTGTCGGAGAGGCGGTCCTCCAACTGGCGGGTCTTGGCCTGCCAATGGGTGGGGTCGTGCAGCCAATCGGGTCGAGCGGCGACGTAAGCCAGGGTGCGCACCCCGGCCAGCCGTTGCGCCAGTACGTCCATATCGCCCTGCAGGTGGTCAAGGCTTGCGAACTGGCCGGCGATCCAATCCTCCGGCAGGCGGGCGGTGCGCGAGGTCAGATGGTCATACACTGTGCGGCAAAGACGGATGTGGTCGTCGAGCGTGGTCTTGCGGAACTCAGGCGTCTGGCAAACCTCCCAGAGCCGCCGGAGCTTGCCACGATCTGAGCCGATGCCGCGCTCCAGGTCAGGATCGAGAGACAGCTTACGCAGCGTGGTCTCGTCCAGGCTCTCCTCGGCGAGCTTCAAACCATCGCTCGCCGGGGGTTTGGCGAGTGAACGGAGCAGGCCTTTGAGCGAGGCGAAATCCAGATCGGCGCTTCGCCACTCCGCGCCGGCCAGGGGCTGGTAGCGGTGCTCCTCGACGGCGGAGACCAGGTCCTCGTCCATCTCCGAGGCTTCGCCCGTGACGCCGAAGGTGCCGTCCGTGCGGTAGCGACCGGCGCGACCGGCGATCTGGCCGACCTCCATGGGGTGCAGCCAGCGGGTGCGCTTGCCGTCGAACTTGCGCAGGCCCGCGAACGCGACGTGGTCTACGTCCATGTTCAGGCCCATGCCGATGGCGTCGGTGGCCACCAGGAAGTCGACCTCGCCGGACTGGTAGAGCGCGACCTGGGCGTTGCGGGTGCGGGGCGACAGGCTGCCCATCACCACCGCGGCGCCCCCGCGCTGGCGGCGGATCAGCTCGGCGATGGCGTAGACGTTCTCGGTTGAGAAGGCGACGACGGCGGAGCGGCGCGGCAGGCGGGTCAGCTTCTTTGAGCCGGCATAGGTCAGCTGGGAGAAGCGCTCGCGGGTTTGGAACTCCACGCCGGGAAGCAGGCGGCGGATCAGCGGCGCCATGGTGGCGGAACCCAGGAACATGGTCTCAGCGGTTCCGCGCGCATTGAGCAGCCGGTGGGTGAAGACGTGGCCGCGGGCAGGGTCGGCGCAGAGCTGGATCTCGTCCACGCACAGGAACTCGACCTGCCGGGTGAGCGGCATCGCCTCCACGGTGCAGACGAAGTAGGTGGCGCGAGGCGGAGCGATCTTCTCCTCGCCGGTGATCAGGGCGACGGCGCGGGCGCCGCGAAGCTTGACGATGCGGTCGTAGATTTCGCGCGCCAGCAGGCGCAGCGGCAGGCCGATCATACCCGAGGCGTGGCCGAGCATGCGCTCCACCGCCAAGTGGGTCTTGCCGGTGTTTGTCGGTCCCAGCACCGCCACGAGGCGCGACGGCGCTGCGCCGGTGGGGCGGTCAGCCATAGATGCTAGATCGGACGACAGCGAGCTTGAGACAAGCCCGGCCGGCGGTAAACGCTCATGGTTAACGTAGCGGAACGGCCCTGCAACAAATGGGGACCGAATCGATCATCGCCTGCCATTCCGGGTTCGTTCACCGCTAGGTCTGGGGCGCCGGCAGACCGGGAAGCACAAGGCGCGCCCGTTCTCGGCTCAGACTTCCGGAACGCGCATGCCGCGCTGGACAGCGGGGCGGGCAGCGATCTCGGACATCCAACGCTCGATGTGCGGGGTGGGCGCGAGCGCCTCGGGAGACGCCTTGCGGAAGCCGTGCAGGATGGCCGCAGTCCAGGTGTAGGTGGAGATGTCGGCGATGGAATAATCGTGAGCGAGGTAGGTCGCCTGCGAGAGACGGGTCTCCAAGACCCCGAACAGACGCGCCGCTTCGGTCGTAAAGCGATCGATGGCTGCAGGGACCTTCTCGGGCGCGCGGTTGGCGAAGTAGTTCCACTGGCCGAGCATGGGCGCCAAGCCGCTGATCGACCACGCCAGCCACTCCAGAGTCTCCGTGCGGCGCGGACCGTGGACCGGCAGCAGCTGGCCGGTCTTTTCCGCCAGATAGGTGAGGATCGCCGCCGTCTCGAACACCGTCTGGCGGCGATCCACGCCCTCCTCGTCCACGATGGCGGGGATTTTGTTGTTGGGGCTGATGGCGAGGAAGTCAGGAGCGAACTGCTCGTTCCGCCCGATGTTCACCGGGATCGCGGTGTAGGACAGTCCGGTTTCCTCCAACATGATCGAGGCCTTACGGCCGTTGGGCGTGGTCCAGGTGTAGAGGGTGATCATGGGGCCTCAATGCAGGTCGATCGGGAGCAGGCATGCCAACCGACGCTTCGACTACAATCGCTCGTAGGTCCCGACCAGCAGGCCTTTGGCGACGATGTGGTCCTTCATGGCATGGGCGACCTGAGTGCGCACCGGCTTGCCGTTGAGCGTGAGCGCGATATCCAGGGCGAAGACCTGGAAGCAGTAGCGATGCGGACCGTGGCCCGGCGGAGGGTCTGGCGGCAGGTACTCGGCGCCCAGGAAGCTGTTGCGTCCAAGCGAGATCGCCTCACCGCCCGACCCAGGGCTCTTCAGGGCGCCTTCCGCCAGCTCGCCATCTGCGCCTTGAAGCGCCCAGGCGAGGGTGTGCACCAGCGGGGCGGGACCTGGGGCGTCTGGGTCCTCGATCACCAGCACCACCCCTAGCGCGCCGTCCGGAACGCCCGTCCAGGCCAGCGGCGGAGAAAGCTTGTCACCGTCAGCGGTGTAGCGGACCGGTATCACTGCATTGTCTGGAAAGGCGGTGCTGGTGAGAGACAGGGTCTCAGGCGCGCCCGCCGCCACCTCCTGGTGGTAGAGGATGGCGTCCATCCCCGAACCGGCGCCCTTCAGGGCGCGCCCGACGGCGTGAGGCAGGTTCTCGAGCATGGAAAGCTCCGGCTTGGGCTGACCCCACCCGCCAACGCGGGGTCGCCGGGTGCGGTTGCTCAAAGGCTGGACTGCGGGCGAGAGAATGGCCGGCTGACGAAGAGCGATCCTGAGGCGCCGAAGCGCCAGGGCTGCGCCTGGGCCCGACTGATACCGATGCGGACGCCGACCTGCACGCTGGACGGCCCGTCGGGGGGCGCCAGGCGGAAGGGCGGCGCGTCAAGCGACACGCCGTCCAACGTCCTGCTGACGCCGAGCGCCTGACAGAGCTTGCCCGGACCGGAACAGAGGCGGCGGAGAGGCTCGACACCTCGACGCTCGCGCATCACGGCCAAGCCCTCTTGCGGCTGCAAGGCGCGGATCAGAACGGCACTGCCAGGTTCAATCCCGCAAACCAGGTTCAGTCACCAGTGGACGCCATAGGACCGATAGACGTAGGCGCAGCCCGGCGGCCCGAACATGGCCGCGTTGCGCGCTGTACGGCCGCGATGGCTGTGAGAGGCAGGGTCTTCGTGATGGTAGGCCTCCGTCTCCACGATCGGGCCGCCGACGCCATCCACCCATAGTCCCACGCCGATCAGTTCACGCGCGACGGTGAGCACGTCGCGGGCGAAGAAGCCGGGCGTCAGCGACGGCTTTCTCCCGGCCCAGATCAGCTCACCCAGCTCCGCCCCAGAAGCCCACCTTGGCCTTCACCTCGGCCAGCACCGGCTCGGCTACGGCGGCCGCTGCGCCTGCGCCATCCTTGAGGATGCGGTCGATCTCGGCGGGATCGGCCAGGAAGCGGCGCATGGCGTCGCCCACCGGCGTCATGGCTTCCACCACGATCTCCGCCAGCGCCGGCTTGAAGGCGCCGAAGCCTTGGCCGGCGAAGCGCGACAGGACTGCCACCTTGGTCTCGCCGGCGAGGGCTGCGTAGACGCCGATCAGGTTGTCCGCCTCGCGCCTTAGAGCCAGGGCCTCGATGGTGTCGGGCAGCGGCTCGGCGTCGGTCTTGGCGCGCTTGATCTTGCGGGTGATCTCGTCGGCGGTGTCGGTGAGGTTGATGCGGCTCTGATCCGAAGAGTCGGACTTGCTCATCTTGGCGGTCCCGTCGCGCAGCGACATGACCCGGGCGCCCGGCCCCTGGATCAACGGCTCGGGAAGCGGGAAAAAGCCAGGCGCGTCGAAGTCGGTGTTGAACTTGCCGGCGATGTCGCGGGTCAGCTCCAGATGCTGCTTCTGGTCCTCGCCCACAGGAACGTGGGTGGCCTTGTAGATCAAGATATCGGCGGCCTGCAGGACGGGATAGGCGTAGAGGCCGAGCGAGGCGCCCTCCTTGTCCTTGCCGGCCTTGTCCTTGAACTGGGTCATGCGGTCCAGCCAGCCCACGCGGGCTACGCAGTTCAGGATCCAGGCGAGCTCGGCGTGGCCGCGCACCGCCGACTGCGGGAAGATCGTCGCGCGCGCGGGGTCCAGACCCGCGGCCAGGTAGGCGGCTGCGATCTCGCGGGTTTGCTGGGCGAGTTGCGCCGGGTCCTGCCACTGAGTGATGGCGTGCAGGTCGGCCACGAACAGGAAACAGACATGCCGGTCCTGCAGGGCGACGAACGTCTTCAGCGCGCCGAGATAGTTGCCGAGGTGCAGCGCGCCTGACGGCTGGACGCCGGAGACGATGCGGGGGGTGTGGGACGGCGTGTCGGTCATGGTCGCCCTCCCTACCCCGCTGTGGGGCGCGGAGTCATGCGGCGGTGCGCTTTGGCGAACGCTTGAACGCGCCGCGCACCTCCGCAAGGGTCAAGGCGCGGAAGGCGAACAGCAGCGCCACGTAGGCGAGGGCGCCTGCCAGCACCACGAACACCACCGCGACCTCCTTGCGGAACAGCAGGTGCTGGTAGTGCGGACGCAGCCAGGACAATCCCCCCATGAACAGGCCCATGACTACGCTTGCGGCGAACAGCTTTCGGATGCGCAGGATCACTGGCCAGGCCGGCACGTAGTCGCCGCTGCGCTGCAGGGCGGCGCCCATCAGCGTCACGTTCATCCAGGCGGCGAGCGCCGTAGCCGCCGCGATCCCGGCGAAACCGATCCAGCGATAGAGCAGCAGGCCCGCCGCTATGTTCACCACCACGCCTGCGATGGCGTAGCGCATGGGCGTCTTGGTGTCTCCGCGGGCGAAGAAAGCGCGGGTGAACAGCTGGTTGAGCACGAACGCCGGGGTGCCGATCCCGTAGTAGAACAGCGCGTGGGCCGTCTGCAGCGCGTCGA
>CAXTRP010000160.1:0-437 GCA_964246615.1 uncultured Caulobacteraceae bacterium
CCCCGACCCGCCCAAGGAGCCCCGATGATCCGACCCGCCTTCCTCCTCGGCCTCTGCGTTGCGCTGGCGTCGACCGGCGCGCGCGCGGCGAGCTTCTCCTGCGTCCAGGCCAGGGCGCCGGACGAGCGGGCCATCTGCGCGGACCCGTCGCTCAGCAACCTGGACTCCCGCCTGGCGGGCCTGCTGGACCTGGACGAGGACACGGTGGCCATGGGCCAGCGCGGCGACCTGCAGGATGTGCAGGCCGCCTGGCTGAAGACGCGGGCGCGCTGCGGGGCCAACCGCCCCTGCCTGCACACCCGCTACGAGGTGCGGCTGAAGCAGGTGGTGGACCATCTGACCGAACGTCTGTGCGGCAAGGATGGGCCGCCCTGGTAGTGGTCCCTTTTGAATGGCGCAGCTCTCCGACCATTGAGTGATACCGCGTAGGGCGTCAC
>CAXTRP010000160.1:447-6970 GCA_964246615.1 uncultured Caulobacteraceae bacterium
ACCCCTCCTGCCTCTTAGGACAGGAGGATGGCCATGCGCCACCGCACAGACATCATCAATCGCCTTCCCAGCAGGTGGCTTCAAATTCGTCCCGAGCTGGTGGCGGGCACCTTGCGCTACGCGGGACAGATGGATGGACGCGTAGTCGTCTCTGCCCCCTCTCGCGAAGCGGCGATCTACGCGCTTCTCCGTCGTGCAGCAGAAGGGTCAATCCATTGATCCAGCAGCAAGCCAGCGTCCCGCCAGCGGCATCTCGCGAAGTAATTCGCTTCCGCCGAGGGTCGCACACCTATCAAGTAATGCGCGAGTCTTGCCGTCGGCAATCTCCCCGGCGCAAGAAGATACATCCAAAAGACGGAGTCGACTTCGAGTCTTATAAGCCAATCAAGGTGTTTGTTGCATACCGAAATGGTCTCAGATTCTCGGCTGGACTCACCGTTAACGAGGTGGTAGCCGGTATCATCAATGGCACAAAGGCGGAGACTCGTGGTGAGTGACGGATTGACTTAGGTCGTAGCTGTCTAAAGTTGCACAGCGCGGGGCGATGTATGGTTTTAAATGCAGGTTCGCGCCGACATGCCGTGACTGGATTCTTGACACGGACGCGGCCGTGGTTACCTGTCAACACATCTGCACAGGAGGTGTAGCGTGGCTAAAGCGGTGAGACTGCGAGACGGGTTCTCTTCGCCTGGGCAACGCAAGACCCCTACACGTGATGCGCTGACGGAACAGTTCTTCCGCCTGAACGAGCAATTTGGTGAGCTTATTGACGGAAGGGTGGCAGGCCCTGATGACTTCGTCACCGATCCCCCCGAGCTGGCAAAATATAGCCGGCCTTCCGACGACGAGATAAAAGAAATCGTTGCGGCGGGGCTCCGAGATCAGCAGCGGTTAAGGCGGTCCTAAGAACCGACGATCTCGCCGTCTTCTTTAGTAAAAGCACCGACGCCGCGCTCTAACAGCGTGAGGACAACCTCTGAAGGTCGACAGAGCTTCACGCCCTTTGGCGTGATGACGATAGGGCGGTTCACCAGGACCGGGTGGGCCACCATCTCCCGCAAGATCGCTTCATCGGAGACGCCCACGTCCAGTAAGCCCAGCTCAGCAGCGGGGGTGCCTTCCTCGCGCATGATGTCCCGAGGCGTCACGTGCATCGCTGCGAGTAGGGACTCCAACTGCGGGATCGTCCATCCCACCTTCAGGTATTCGATGGCGGTGGGCGCGTAGCCGGCAGCCTCTACCATTGCGACCACGTTGCGGGACGTTCCGCAGGCGGGGTTGTGGTGGATCACGACGGGGAAGTCGGCAGTCATCGAAGGCTCCTGCAATCACAGCACGGTGAGGCGCAACGCAAGCGCACCCAGGGTGATAAGAAGGATGGGCGTGGTCAGCAGCACGCCCACCCTGAAGTAGTAACCCCAGCCGATCCGCACGCCCTTCTGCGCCAGCACATGGAGCCAGAGCAGCGTCGCCAGCGACCCGATAGGCGTGAATTTCGGCCCGAGATCGCAGCCGACGACATTGGCGAAGACCATCGCTTCACGCACCGCGGGCGTGACGTGCGCCGCCTGGATGGCAAGGGCACCAACCAGGACCGTCGGCATGTTGTTCATGATCGAGGACAGGACGGCCGTGGTGACGCCAACGCCATAGGTCGCGCCCCACACGCCGCCAGCGGCGAACTGTCCGAACAGGCCCGCCAAGTAGGAGGTCAGCCCCGCGTTCCGCAGGCCGAAGACAACCAGATACATACCAAGCGAGAAGATCACGACCTGCCATGGCGCACCGCGCAGGACGGTGACGGGGTTGATGACGTGCCCGCGGGCGGCCGTTGCAAGCAGAATTACGGCCCCTACTGCGGCCACGGCGCTGATCGGCACGTGCTGCCCGAGGGCGAAGAACCCGATCAGCAGCAGCAGCAATACCAGCCACCCGACGTTGAACACGGCGCGGTCGCGGATTGCGTCTTGAGGGCGCTTCAGGGCCTCCAGTTCATATCCGGCCGGCACGTCCCCGCCGAAGCGCAGCAGAAGGACGCCCAAGGTCGCCACCACGGTCACCAGCGCGACCGGGATCATGACGAGAGCATAGGGTCCAAAGCTCACCTTGAACACGTCGGCTGAAACGATGTTAACGAGGTTGGACACTACCAGCGGTGTCGAGGCGGTGTCTGCGATGAAGCCGGCCGCCATAGCGAAGGCGAGCGTGGCGCGTGTGCTGAATTTCAGTTCTGCCAGCATGGCGATGACAATGGGCGTCAGGATCAACGCCGCCCCATCGTTTGCGAACACCGACGCGACAGCGGCACCCAGCAGTACGATCAGGGCGAACAGGAGCTTGCCCCGGCCGCCGCCCCAGCGAGCGACGTGCAGCGCCGCCCATTCGAAAAAACCAGCTTGGTCCAGAAGCAGACTGATGATGATGACGGCCACGAAGGTCGCCGTAGCGTTCCAGACGATGCTCCAGACGGTGGGGATGTCCGCGATGCGGACGACGCCGGTCAATAGCGCCAGCGCCGCGCCGACCAGCGCTCCCCAGCCGATTTTAAAGCCCCTAGGCTGTGCGATCACCAGCACAAGCGTCAGGACGAAGATGGCGCTGGCCAGGATCACGCAGGCGTCTTTCAGATAAAGGAGAGTTTGGTCTTAGCCCCGACGATCAAGCGGGCTGCGGTGCGTCCTGCGTCCCGCCGATCTCATCCATGCGACGCTTGAGCGATAGCCCATCCAGCTTGTCGAAAGGCAGGCTCGCGAACAGACGAATACGGTTGCCCAGCAGCTTTGCAGCTTCGGCGAAGGCCAAGCTGCAATCAGTGTCAGAGCCCTTGACCGCAGCCGGATCGGCTATGCCCCAATGCGAGCGGATCGGTTTGCCCGGCCAGATCGGGCAGACCTCACCTGCGGCGTTGTCGCAGACGGTCACTATAAAATTTAACTCAGGCGCACCCGCCTGCTCGAACTCGTCCCATGACTTTGAGCGCAGGTGATCGGTCGGATAGTTGAGCTGACGCAAGAGTTTCAGCGCGCAAGGATGGACTGTGCCGTTAGGGTGTGATCCGGCCGAGTAGGCGCGGAAGCGCCCCTGGCCAGTCCTGTTCATGATCGACTCTGCTAGGATCGAACGGGCGGAGTTACCCGTGCATAGAAACAAGATGTTGTAGGGCTCACGCGACGCATTCACAGCGCAATCCTTCTCAGGTCAGGCGGAACAGCATAAGTCGGTTACGGCGAGAGCCGCGCTTGGGACACGGTGGACGGCCTGGGGCGCCACAGGGGTGCAGCAAGCCTCTCCAGAGGCCGTGGAGAGATGTACATCCTCCCCGTAGACCGTAGAGCTGCCCAACGTGAAGAAGGTCTCCCAACGGAGCCCTGCCGGGTCTAAAGCCCAGCTATTGTCGGATCGAGCGTAGCAACAGGTGGTCGCCTCCTGATCCAGGGTTACCTGCCCGGCGGCCTTCAGCCGAGCCGCCGTTTCGGCCAGCTCGTCCTGGGTCTCGGCCTGTATGCCGAGGTGGTCAATGCCAGCCTGACGCCCACGCGACGAGATCGCGAAATTCACGCGGGGGTCGTCCAGCATCCACTTCGCGTAGTCGGCCTCCACCACGACCGGCGGTGCACCGAAGAGGGCGGAGTAGAACGAGATCGACCCATTCACATCGACAACGGCGACGTGGACGTGAAGGCGTTTCAAGACAAAGCTCCTTCTGGTCTCTCGCAGCAGGCTGCGCGGGAGGCTAACGCTGCCAGCGGCATGCAAACCTGAGGGTTTCCCGCACAGCAGTCTTGCATCAAATAGCAGAGCAGCTCACCAATCCGGTCATAAGTGGCTGTGTAGATAATTGAGCGTCCAGCGCGTCTGGTCGCGACTAGATCGGCATGGCTCAAGATATTCAAGTGCGCGGACATAGTGTTTGGCACCACACCAAGTGCCCGGGCCAGCTCGCCAGCGGCGACGCCATCTGGACCCGCCTGCACGAGGCTGCGGAAGACCGCCAAGCGGGTTTCGTGCGCAAGAGCCGAGAGAGCGTTGACGGCAACCTTCGTTTCCATGATTCTAGCCTTTCAGAAATAACAGTGAGTGTCTAGCGGTATGACGGACTTGCCAGCCCTATCGGAAGCCCATCTCCAACTTCCCGGTCCAGGCGAGCCGCTTCCCTGCCGGCAGGTGCTGCACCCGCCTCGTTTCCTGCTGCTCTACGGGTCGCTTCGCGAGCGATCCTACAGTCGGCTCATGACCGAGGAAGCGGCCCGACTTCTCCAAAGGTTCGGGGCAGAGACGCGCATCTTTGATCCACGAGGGCTGCCGCAGCCTGACGGCGTGGATGCGGATCATCCAAAGGTCCAGGAGCTTCGTGAAGCGTCACTTTGGTCGGAGGGGCATGTCTGGTGCAGCCCAGAACGTCACGGGGCGATGACCGGCGTCTTCAAGTCGCAGATCGACTGGCTGCCTCTCGAAGAGGGCGGCGTTAGGCCTACCCAGGGGCGCACCCTTGCCGTCATGCAGGTCAACGCTGGCTCGCAGTCGTTTAACACCGTCAACCAGCTCCGGGTGCTCGGGCGATGGATGAGGATGATTACCATCCCCAACCAGTCGTCGGTGGCCAAGGCCTACGATGAATTTGATGAGACCGGCCGGATGAAGCCATCGGCCTATTATGATCGCCTTGTGGACGTTACAGAGGAGCTGGTCAGGTTCACTCTGCTGACACGGGGATGCGCGGACTACCTCGTGGACCGTTACAGCGAACGGAAGTCAGTCCAGCAGATGGCCGGCGCAGCGGCGCTCACCGCCATCTCGCGAGAGAGTTAACGACTCGGGGAACGCCTACCCCGCGACCCGAATTTACGATTAAGGCTATGTTGCTGCGCTCCAACCGCGCTTGCCGGAGGCAGCTACTCGCCTAGCTCACGCGAACAGCAGAACGCTGTTGCACTTCCATAATTCATGAAGTATGGAAGTCTGGTGTTTCGAGGTCCGCATGGTGAACTACCTCAGTCCGGAAAGACAGAATTATCTTGTCCGTGGCTTGCAGCGCGGGATGACGCAGCGGGGGCTTGCCGATCAGCTCGAACTAGATCGCAAGACAGTCGCGCGCCACGCTCGCTGGCTCGGACGCACTGCAAGATTTCTGCTTGATCAGCAGCGGGAACTCCCACTCCGTTACTTCCAGATGGACGAGTTCTACACCTACGTCCTCGCCAAACACAAGAACGTAGGTGATGTGAAGAGTCCGGTGATGATCGCAGGGCGCTTCCTTCATTTCCTCGCCGTCGAGAGTGATACCGGCTTCATAGTCAATCAGATGATCGCGCCTTCTAACGGTGTCGAGCACACTCGTCGGTTCATCCGTGACTTTGACTCACGTCTGGCTCGCAACGAGGATGGCACTTACGTAAACGTGCCAGAGCTGATCTCAGACGGCCATGGAAGTTACTGGCGCGTGCTGGAGGACGACGAATACAAATACCACTATGGCCGTTTCACCAAAGAGTCCACCTATGAGGCTAGGGATGGCAGAAAACTAAAGAAGCGGATGTTCGGTGGGATTACGCGCGAGGTGCTCCAGGGCACGCTCCGCGATCCAGTGAACTTCGACACCCAGATGGTCGAAGCCGTGAACGGCTCCGCCCGCGCCCTCAACATGAGGGTGCACAAGGAAGCTAAGAGTTTCTCCAAGCGTTTCGCTCAGCATAGAGAGCAGTTCGCGTTGTGGGCCTGGAGCTACAACTACGCTCACGTGCAAGCGCGACGCAAGCAGACACCCGCGATGGCGGCGGGGATCGACCAAAGACTTTGGATGCCGGCCGATCTGATGAGAGCGGCTCAACTCTACAGGGAGGGGCTGCCTGATCCAAGCGTTCTTGACCAAGATGATCTCTCAGGCTTGGACTTCGACGTTCCTGATCTTGAGGTCGGGCAGCCTAGGTTGGTCTGGCTCTACCATTCTCTGGTGCAGAAGACGACCAAGGCGCATCACCCGACCTGTCGCTGGTGCAACCACGGTGCTGGACTAAAGAACCACTTTGGAGCGACCGGAATTTGGCTTCCGTTCGCGACCTTCGACGAGGCGAAAGCTCACGCAGAGAAGATGACGCCGGGCCGGTTCACCACGTGCAGGGACTGCTTCGGAGAGCGAGCGTATTGGCGAGGCCGGTTTTGATCACATGGCGGTCGCCGCTGCGGAACGCCCGAGTCGATGAACGGCAATGATCAGCTCAAGCGGATGCGCAGGGCTTTAGCCGACCTCCCACGACGTCACTCGCGTCGTGCTGACCGCACGCGGTCTTCCCTCCAACGACTCCGACCTGTTCGCGCTGATGCGCAAGCGCGTGGGCGCCTGCGTCCTGGCCGAGAAAGGTCAGGGCCTCATTCGCTCTATCGACACCGGCAGACCTCTTCTCGCCTGGGAGCTGAACCGATGAGACGTGACCGCATGCCGCGCGGGCGCATGCTGTGCGGGCGCCACTATCTGGACCTCGTAGAGGAACGCGTAGGTGTAGCGCCTACATCCTTCGTGGGCCTG
>CAXTRP010000161.1:0-6958 GCA_964246615.1 uncultured Caulobacteraceae bacterium
CGTGCAGAACTGGAATCGCTGGAGCGAGAACGCCTGGGGCCTGCGCGCCGAAGAGGTGGTGGGGTCGAGCTTCGACGCGCTCGACATCGGCTTCCCCGTCCACCTGCTGCGCGATGGCCTCCTGGCCGTGCAGTCCGGCCGCGAGGGCGAGGTGGACAAGGTGCTGGAGGGGTTGGACCGCCGGGGCCGCCAGATCATCTGCCGGGTGCGCATCTCGCTGCTTGACTCCGAAGGACGCGATGCAGCTGGTCTGGTGCTGGCCTTCGAGGACGTGACCGAGCAGCGGCGGCGCGAGGACTACACCCGCTATCTCGGCCGGATCATGGGCCGCGCCCTGAACGAGGTCTATTTCCTAAATCCCGACACGCTCCACTTCGTTCTGGCCAATCATGGGGCCGAGGTGAAGCTGCAGTGCACCGCCCAGCAGCTCGGCCAGATGACCCTGGCTGATGTCATTGCGGATGCAAGTCTGGACGGGCTGAAGCGGGTGGTGGCGCCGCTGATCGCGGGGGAGACGCAGGAGATCGTTTTCGAAACCACCATCCGCTCCCGGGAGAACAGGACCTATCCCGCCGAAATGTGCATGCAGTATTTCGGCGACGAAGTGCCCCACATCCTAGTCGCCATCGTCCATGACACCTCCGAACGCAGCGCGCTTGCGGCGCAATAGACCGTCATCGCGTCGGCTAGCCCACATCGTCGGGGGTTGGCTTGCGCAGGGTGGTGACGGCCCGTTCGAGCACCTCGATCATCTGCTCGGATTCCGCCGAGGCTTCCGTCCAGCGCGCCACCGCGTGACCCAGTCCACGGGATTGGGCGTTCTCGCTCATCTGGGTGAACAACCTGATGCGGTCTCGGTGGGTGCGCACCGCGACGCCCAGCGCCCGCTCCAGTTCGGCCGCCTGGGCCTCCGCAAGGCCGAGCGGCGTGAAGGCGTGGCCGACCTGGCAGCGGAAGCGCACCTCCCGGTCCGTGCTGATCTCGTTCAGCACGCCGCCACAGTCAGGGCACGAAAGACGGCTGGCATGGCCGGGGGTCACGACGTCGGTCTCCATGATGGCGAACTCCTGGGCGGCGATCAGGTCTTCGGTGGCGTATTCTTCCGGAAGCGGGACGGATGGGCCGGCCACCTCGCGGGTCAAAACCTCAAGCAGGTTCGCCATCGCCGAGATCGGCGCGATGCGGTCTACGTGGTCGCGCTTCAGGGCGTTGCGCGGCATGGACGGCCAAGCCGCGTCCTCGGGATCCTGCACCACCGACAGACCGCCCGCGGCCTTGATGGCGATCAGCCCCTCGGTGCCGTCGTCCAGCAGTCCGGTGAGCACAACGCCGATCACCCGGCCGCCGTAGGCCAGAGCGGCGGAGCGGAAAAGGGCGTTGACGGCCGGGCGAGTGCGATTCTCGTACGGCCCGCGCCGCATGAGGATGCGGCCGGGACGGACCAGCATGTGGTGATCCGGCGCCGCCACATAGATGTGGCCAGGCGCGATGGCCTGTCCATCCAACGGCGTCAGGGCGGGCAACGGCCCGGCCTTGTCGAGGATACGAGCCAGCACGCTGCGCGAAGCGGGCGAGACATGCTGGGCGATGAAGACGGCCGCCGGCAGGTCGGCGGAAAGGTCGGAACACAGCCTAGTCAGCGCCTCCACGCCCCCGGCGGAGGAGCCGATGACCAGGATGTCGTGAGTTTGCATAGAAGGCTCCTGACGCCTTAACGAGCCGCCGTCCCAGCGGCTGCATTCGCTGCGTCGATTCAACGCTGCAGCGCGTTTCTACGAGTGGAGGGCGCCCAGATGGATCAGTCCAGTCAAGTCACGGATGCGGAGCGGGAGATCGCCCGGCTCGCCGACGAGCTGGAGCAGGCGCATACCGCGTTGGAGGCCTCCAACGAGGAGATCTCGCGCCTCGCGCAGGACCGCGACCACCTCCTGGTGCGGCTGACCACACAGGCGCGCGAGCTGCAGGGCGCCAACACCGCTTACGCCCATGCCGTCTCCGACATGACGGGGAGGAACGCCGGCTTCGCCAGGGCGCGGAACAGTGAGGCGGACGAGGAGCTCAGGGTCGCCTTCGAGGAGCTCCAGGTGATGACCGAGGAGCTGGAGGTCGCCAACACCAGCCTGCACGAGACCAACCGCGCGCTGGACCAGCGCGTGGAGGAGCGCACTCTGGAGCTGGAGACGAAGAACCTCGCTTTGACCCAAAGCGAGTTGCGCTTCCGCACCCTGGTGGAAGGCACGCCCCAGCTCACCTGGCGCGCGGGCGTCAGCGGCGGCTGGACGTGGTCCAGCCCGCAGTGGGGCGACTACACCGGCCAGACACAAAGGGAAAGTCTGGGGTTTGGCTGGCTGCGGGCCTGTAATCCTGACGACCGTGCGGCCATCCGCGCCGCCTGGGCCGAAACGCATACTGCGTCGCTGGACTACGAAGCACGCATTTTCCACGTCCAAGAAAACCGATACCGCCACCACCGCATCCGCATGGCCCCCGCCTTCACCGAAGACGGCGCGCTCATGGAATGGCTCGGCACCTGCACGGATGTGGACGATCTCGTCGCCTTGCAGGCTCGCCAGTCGGTGCTGGTGGCCGAGCTGCAGCACCGCACACGCAACCTGATGGGGGTGGTGCAGACGACGCTGCGCCGCACCCTGCAGAGCAGCCGCTCGCTGGAGGAGTTCGGCAGCAAGATCGACCAGCGCATGGGCGCTCTCAGCCGGGTCCAGTCGCTTCTCTCCCGCCGGGGCGACGGGCTACGCGTCGCCTTCGACATGCTCTTGCGCGAGGAGATCTCCGCCCACGTGGAACTGGACGAGGAGGGCCGGGGCGATCAGGTGACGATCTCAGGGCCGGCGGGGGTGTGGCTCTTTTCCGCCACGGTACAGGCCCTGGCCTTGGGGCTGCACGAGCTGATGACCAACGCGGTCAAGTACGGTGCTCTCGCGACCCCGGTCGGACGGCTGGAGGTAGGCTGGAGCGTGGAGGACGCTTCAGGTGGCAAGCGGCGGCTGAAGGTCGACTGGCGCGAGAGCGGGGTCGCCGACATGCCCCCGCTGAACGCGGCGCCCCGCGGTGGCGGCTATGGGCGCGAGCTGATCGAGCGGGCGCTGCCCTACCAGCTCGGCGCGAAGACGACCTACGGGTTTGCCGACGACGGCGTTCGCTGCACCATCGAGGTCGATGCGGCGGAGACGTAGCCCGAAGCCGTGGCGGGCAGCAGACGCCTGCCCTGCTCGTATGGGGGACGCCCGATCAGCAGGTTCTTCCGACGTGCCGACTACCGCCAGTCCAGCTGGGTGGAGCACACTTCCTGTGCAATCTCGCGCTGCTCCCGTAGGGCCAGCAGAAGATCGACGCTTTTCGCCTCCAGGCCTTCGCTAGACTCGGAATCCATCGGCCAAGCGTCGTAGGACGACCGCGTCACGAGCCGCGCCTGGGCCTCGCTTATCCTGCTTACGCTTACGGCGATGCGTGCGCGTGTGTCCTTTACGGCCGCGCGGCTGCGCCTGACGAAATCGCTGACGTGATCAGAGGGGTTCTCGCCTTTACCGATCATTGCAGGAACACCTTTCGCGCAAGCAGAAGTATATCGTAACGAGCCTGCTGGCGCCAGCGTCTCGGGCTTAAGCCCTGCGCCGCTTCAACTCGTCCGTGCTAAACGCCACGCCATGAGCACGGCGGAGCTTTCCTCGGGTGCGGGCTTCCTTCAGGGAGGTGGGGAACTCGGCCGCCTGATGCGGCGCAAGGACTGGTCGGCCACGCCCATCGGGGCGCCCCATACCTGGCCCCAGAGCCTGCTCACCACGGTCAGCCTGTGTCTGGCGTCGGACTTCCCCATCGACATCCTGTGGGGTCCGGCGCTCACCCAGATCTACAACGATGGCTATCGGGTGATCTGCGGCGACGCCCACCCCCGCGCGCTCGGCGAGGCCTATGACCTCACCTGGGCCAGCGCCTGGGACGAGGTCGGCCCCTCGCTTGAGAGGGCGCGGCGCGGAGAGACCTCCTTCGTGGAGAACCGGCGCATGTTCCTGACCCGCAACGGCTATCTGGAGGAGACCTTCTTCACCTTCTCCCACTCGCCTATCCGCGACGAGAGCGGGGGCGTGGGCGGTATCTTCCATCCCGTCACCGAAACTACCGCGGCCATGATCTCTGCGCGCCGCACCCTGGCCCTGCGCGATCTCGGCGCAAGCCTGATCCAGGCCGAGACCGAAGCGGAGGTGGCTGTACGCGCGGTGGAGACCCTCTCCCGCTTCCCGTCAGATATACCGTTCGTGCTGATCTATGCGGACGCTGGAGGCGACTACCAGCTGGCCGCAGCCTGCGGCGGCGAGACGCCGGCCGCCTGGGCGCCTCAGGTGCTGGAGGACGGACGGCCCTGGCCGATCGCCAGCCGGCGCGTGGTGGAGCTGGACGACGTCGCACACCTGTTCGGTGATCCGCCCTGCGGCCCTTATCCCGAGCCGCCGGGGCGCGCCTTCGTCCTACCCCTGCAGCCTCCGGGCGCACAGCGGCCAGCCGCTCTGGTGATCGCAGGCGCCTCGTCCCGGTTGCCCATGACCGAGGACTACCGCAGCTTCTACGACCTCCTTGGCGTCACCCTGACCGGCGCCCTGGCGAGCGTGCGCGCCCGCGAGGGCGAACGAAGGCGTGCGGAGGCGCTGGCGGAGATCGACCGGGACAAGACCGCCTTCTTCTCCAATGTCAGCCATGAGTTTCGCACCCCGCTGACCCTGATGCTCGGCCCGTTGGAGGAGGCGCTCGCCCAGCCGGACCTGACGGGCCTGGCCCGCGAACGGATCGTGGCGATCCACAGGAACGGGCTGCGCCTGTTGCGGCTGGTTAATACGCTGCTCGATTTCAGCCGGGTGGAGGCCGGGCGGGACGAGGCGCGCTACGAACCGCTCGACCTCTCGGCCTTGACCGCCGACCTCGCCAGCGTCTTCCGCTCCGCTTGCGACGAGGCTGGTCTGGTTCTGACGGTGGACCGCCCACCCCTCGGCCAGAGCATCTGCGTGGACCGGGAGATGTGGGAGAAGATCGTCCTGAACCTCGTCTCCAACGCCTTCAAGTTCACCTTCGAGGGCGCCATCGCCGTGCGCTTGGCCCGCGAGGGGGACGAGGCTGTGCTCACCGTAGCCGACACCGGCGTCGGCATAGCCGAGGTCGAGCTGGCCAGGGTGTTCGATCGGTTCCACCGGGTGGAAGGCTTCCAGGGTCGCAGCCTCGAGGGCTCGGGCATCGGCCTCGCCCTGGTGCGCGAACTCGTGCGCCTGCATGGCGGAAACGTGCGCGTGGAGAGCGCGCCCGGCCAGGGCGCCGCCTTCACCGTGCGCCTGCCGCTGGCCGGCCGTTCAGGTGCGGTCCCGCCCTCGACGGACCGCCGCGAGCCCGTCGCCGACCGGGCCGACGCCTATGTACAGGAGGCGCGACGCTGGTTGCCCGACGCCGCGCCCGCGTCGCTGGAGGACCACGCCGCGCCGCCGGCCAACGCGAAGGCGGTCGAGGGCGCGCGTATCCTGCTCGCCGACGACAACGCCGACATGCGCGACTATGTGCGCCGTCTGCTCGAAGTCCGCTACCGGGTCGAGACCGCATCGAATGGCGAGGACGCCCTGGCGCGCATCGAGGCCAACCCGCCCGATCTGGTGCTCAGCGGCGTCATTATGCCCCGGCTCGACGGGTTCGGGCTGCTGAAGGCTATTCGTGCGCGACCGCGACTGGCCAGCCTGCCGGTGATCCTGCTCTCCGCGCGCGCCGGCGAAGACTCGCGGGTAGAAGGTTGGAATGTCGGGGCTGACGACTACCTGGTCAAGCCGTTCAGCGCCCGCGAACTGATCTCGCGGGTGGCGACGAACCTGCAGCTGGCGCGGTTACGACGGCGCGCGGACGACGCGGTGCGCGCCAGCGTCGCCCTGGTGGAAGCCTCCACCGACGTCGTCTATCGCATGAGCCCGGACTGGTCTGAGATGCGCGAGCTTTCGGGCGCCGGCTTCCTGGCCGACTTGACCCGGCCCGACGCGGGCTGGCTGATGGCCTACATCCCCGAAGCCGACCAGCCCCGGGTCACCGCCGCAATTGCGCAGGCCGTCGGCTCCGGACACGTGTTCGAGCTGGAGCACCGGGTTCTGCGCGCCGACGGCGGCACAGGCTGGACCCTGTCACGGGCGGTGCCCTCGCGCGACGCCGCCGGCGAGATCGTGGAATGGTTCGGCTCCGCCAGCGACATCACCGCGCGAAAGGCGATCGAGGAAAAACTGCGTCGGGGCGAAACCCAGCTGCGCACCATGGTGGCGGAACTGCAGCACCGGACGCGCAACCTGTTGACCATCGTCAGCGCCGTGGCCGAGCAGACCGCCGCCAACAGCGATAGTCCGGCCGACTTCGAGCGGCGCTTCGACCACCGCCTGGCGGCGCTCGGGCGAGTGCAGGGCCTGCTCTCGCAAGAGGCGGCTCCGGAGATCACCCTACAGGAGCTTATCGAGCTGGAGCTGGCCGCCCATGGCGTCGAGCGGGCCGCTCGCCTGGGAGGGCCGAAGGTCGTCTTGCCCCCCGACGCCGTGCAACTCTTCGCCTTGGCCTTGCACGAACTCACCACCAATGCATTGAAACACGGGGCCCTCGGGCATGGCGGCGCCCTTGAAGTGTCGTGGACTCACCAAGCCAGCGTGCTGGACGTGCTCTGGATTGAAAGCTGCGGGCAAGCTCCCACCGCCGAGCCGAAGCCTGGATTTGGACTGCAGATGATCCAGTGGATGCTGCCGCACGAGCTGGACGCGGAGACGGCGCTGACGTTCACGCCCGACGGGCTGAGGTGCTCCATCCGGATCGGCCTGGAGACGCGTAATGCGCCATCGGAGCTGGCTTAGACCTTCCTCGCGGGCGGCAGGCCATAGACCTCCTGCCAGGCGCGCACCTCCGTCACGATGTCGCGAGAACGCCGAACGTTCTCCCAGGC
>CAXTRP010000162.1:0-6943 GCA_964246615.1 uncultured Caulobacteraceae bacterium
CGCTTGGCTGACGTGACGCTGGAGGCAGGCGCGAACTTTCCCTGCGACCGGATCTATGCGGTAGAGCGCGGCCGTACAGGCTTTGATCCCGCCGCGCCCCGCCACCTGTCCAAGTGGCGGTTCACCGTTCTGGCCAACCACGCCCGCCTTGCTCGGGTGGTCACCGCCTATGACGCGGACACAGACATCATCCGCGTCTCCCTGGCCGGCGAGGCTGCGCTGAGCGCCGACCTGTCGACGATCGACGGGCGGGGCGCCTTTACAGCATGGCTGGCCGCCTTCCTCGGCGAGGAGGAGGATGAGAGCTTGAGGCTGATCGCCTCGGGCGCTGCGCATCGTTTCACCGACGACCGTGAGGGCGCCGTCTCGCTGATCAATCTCTCGAGCGTGCGCGACCTGGAGGCCCGGATCGGACTGCCCGTCGATCCATTGCGCATGCGGGCCAACATCTATGTGGAGGGCTGGCCCGCCTGGGTGGAGCAGTCGGCCGCCCCCGGCGCCGTCGTCACGCTCGGCGGGGTCGTGGCCGAGGTGATCAAGCCAATCCCTCGCTGCGTCGCCGTGCACGTGGACCCGGTGAGCGGCGAGCGCGACCTGGAGCTTCTCGACGCGCTCCGCAAGCACTATGGACACGTGAACTGCGGCCTGTATCTGCGGGTGACGCAAGGCGGGCGCCTGGCGGAAGGTCAAGGCGCCCATCTCGCCTGACCCTAAGAAGGCGAGGCTCACGGTGTCAGACGCCCTCAACACTTCCGCCGTCACCTTGGTCAAGGCCTGGACCTCCGCCCGCGACCGTCTGCGCGAAGCGCAGGTGGACAGCCCGGTGATCGATGCGCGCCTGCTGGTGGAGGCGGCCGCGGGCGTCAGCCGCGCCGACCTGATCACCGACCCCTACCGCCCACTGAGCGGGGAGCAGGCGGCGACCCTGGACGACTATGTGGCGCGGCGTAGCCGGCGGGAGCCGGTGAGCCACATCCTGGGTCGTAAAGGCTTTTGGAAGATCATGGTGCAGGTGAACGCCCACGTCCTCACCCCGCGGCCCGAGACCGAGGTCATCGTGGATCATGCGCTGCGGGCCTTCGAGGAGCGGGAGGGGTTTTCGGTTCTGGACCTTGGTATCGGATCCGGGGCCATCCTGCTCGCGATCCTGGCCGAACGGCCTGCGGCGCGGGGACTGGGGATCGACGTGTCGGAGGAGGCGCTGGCCGTCGCGCGTGAGAACGCGGCCAACCTGGGCTTGGCGGATCGCGTCGCACTCCTTCGCGGGGATTGGAGTTTCGGGCTGGCGGAGTGCGAGTTCGACCTTGTGGTGTCCAACCCGCCCTACATCCGCTCCAGCGACCTGCCGATGCTGGAGCCCGAGGTGCGCGACCACGAGCCGAGGGTGGCGCTGGACGGCGGCGAGGACGGCTTGCGGGACTATCGCGCGCTCGCTCCGGAGATCCTGCGGGTGCTGAAGCCCGGTGGGCTGTTCCTGGTGGAGACGGGTGCGGACCAGGGTGGAGACGTGGTCGCCCTGTTCCAGGATGCTGGGGCCCAAGGGATCGGCGTGCTCAAAGACCTGTCGAACCGCGACCGCGTCGTAACCGGACGCAAGAAAATCCTTGGAAACGTGGAAGCGAGACGCTAACTCTCGACCCGTTCCAGCTCAACTTGTCGGAGCGACCGGGTGAGAGCCCGGCGAACGCAGCCGGCGATGAAGCGCGGCGCCTGCCCGCGAGGGTCGCACCAGGCGGCGCAGCGGTCGCCGGAGCGTAGCTCAGAACTGGTCGGCAGCCTCTAGCCCAGCGCGCGACGATGATCGCGCCGCACACGGTCAGCACACGATGAGAGACTTCAAGAACATGAAGCGCCAGCGCGGTCGAAACCGCAGCGGTGGCGGCCCGAGCAGCGGCGGCAATGGCGGCGGCGGCAAGCTGCAGCAGAACGCCAACCGCGCGTTCGACTCCAACGGCCCGGACAATGTGAAGATTCGCGGCCACGCTCAGCATGTGTTCGAGAAATACCAGCAGCTGGCCCGCGACGCCTTCTCCTCGGGAGACCGGGTGGTGGCTGAGAACTACCTGCAGCACGCCGACCACTATTTCCGAGTGCTCCGCACCCTGCAGCCGCAGCGCTCGCCTTCGGAAATCCTGGGGCGCGACTCCCTGGCGTCCGGCCTGGACATCGACTTCGAAGAGGAGTTCGAACTGGCCGACGACACCGCCGAGATCGCGGCGGCGGACGCGGCGGCGGAGATGAACGGCGCCGGCGAACAGCGCCAGGATGGCCGGCAAGAACGCTACGACCGCCCGGACAACCGGCCAGAGACGCGTCCGGACACTCGGCGCGAGGGTTCGGAATACCGTGACAACCGCCAGGATCGTCCGGAGTATCGCAACAACGGCGAAGGCCAATATCGCGACCGCCAGCAGGCTCCGCGTTTCGAGCGCGATCGCAGCGAAGTTCGCGACGGCCAGGACGGACGCGGGCGTGCGGAGTTCGGCGACCGGCCCCAGCAATCGGCTCGCCCCGACACCCGCGACCGCAACGACGCCCGCGAGGGCCAGGACCGCGACCGGCAGCCTCGCTACGACAGGGACCGGCAGGACCGACAAGGCCAGGAACGTCAGGGCCAGGAACGTCAGGGCCAGGAACGTCAAGGCCAGGAACGGGGCGAGTTCCGCGCCGAACCGCGCGACGGTCAACGCGACACCCGCCGTTCCGAGGGCCGGCGGGACGAGCGTCCTTACGGACGTGATGCAGGCCGCTCAGAGGACCGGCGCGACGATCGCCGTCCGTCGGAGCCGCCGGCGAACCGCGATCCATTGCCGCTCATGGCGTCGGAGCCTTCGGCTGAGCCACTCCCCTCCTTCGTGCCGGACGCCGAAGCGTCTCCGGTGCTGCGCTCCGAAGACGGCGGCATGAGCGAAGCGCCCGCCTTTCTGCAGCCGGCGAGCGGCGAAGACGCCGAGGCCCGCAAGCCGCGTCCCCGCCGTCGTCGCGCACCTCGCAGCTTCGAGGCGCCGGAAGGCGGCGATGCGCCGTTGGCCGGAATCGGAGCCGAAGCCGAAGACGCCTGAGCCCGCCTAGCGAGGCGTGGCGCCAAGCTCGGTCCTGAGGCTATTGGCTTTGCGCCTGATGGCGGCCACCTCGGTGTCCTCCATGCGCTTCACTGAGCTGTAGGGTATCGTCATGCGCGGGTTCGCGCCGAGCTTGTCTTCGTTGCGGATCAGGAAGTCCCAGTATAGCGCGTTGAAGGGGCAGGCGTTGTCTCCAAGCCTGTCCTTCACGTCGTAGGCGCACCGCCCGCAATAGTCGGACATCCGGTTGATGTAGGCCCCGGAGCCCGCATAGGGCTTGGAGCTCATCACGCCACCGTCCGCAAAGGTGGCCATGCCATGGGTGTTCGGCAGCTCCACCCACTCATAGGCGTCCGCGTAGACGACCATATACCAGTCGTTGACCTCGTCAGGATGCACCCCCAGCAGCATGGCGAGGTTGCCGGTGACCATCAGGCGTTGGATGTGGTGCGCGTAGGCGTGGTCTCTGGTGATCGCCACCACGTCGGCGACGCACGCCATCCTGGTTTCCGCCGACCAGTAGAACCAAGGCAGGCGACGGTCGGCGCCAAGGGCGTTCGTCTCCCGGTAATGCGGCCCCTGCAACCAGTAGACGCCGCGCACATATTCGCGCCACCCCAGGATCTGGCGCACGAACCCCTCCACCGCATTCAGCGGCGCGCGCCCCGCACGGTACTCCGCTTCCGCCCGGCGGCAGGCGTCCAGAGGGTCGAGCAGGCCGAGGTTCATGGCCGCCGAGATATGGGCGTGCCACATCCAGGGCTCACCGGCCTTCATGAAGTCCTGCCAGTCGCCGAATTCAGGCAGCAGGCGCGTGACGAAGTGGTCCAGCGCCGCCTCGGCCTCCTGCGGCGTCGTGGGAAAGTTGAAGGCCTCCATGGTCCCGAAATTGTCCGGGAAGCGGGCCGCCATCTCGGCCATCACCTGTCGGGTAAGCCCGTTCGGCTCGATCAGCCGATGCTCGGGGATCGGCTTGCCCCGGGGCAGCCGCTTCCTGTTCTCCGCGTCGAAATTCCAGCGTTCGCCGGCGGGCTTGTCGCCGTCCATCAGCACGCCGGTCTTACGGCGCATGGTGCGGTAAAAGAACTCCATCCGAAGCTCGCCGCGATCCTTGGCCCAGGCTTCGAACTCGGCGCGAGCACAGACGAAGCGGTCATCCGGCCGCACCTCAACCGGTACCGGCGCCACGTGCGCCAGCGCCTCGAAAGCCTGCACCAGCCGCCACTCGCCCGGCTCGGTCACCACCACCTGCTGGAAGGGCTGCGCCTCAAGCGCCCGTAGCACCTCCCCGTTTAGGCTGTGCGTGTTGCTCGGATCGTCCAGGCGCACGTAGCGCACCACCGCACCCCGATCGCGCAGCCGATCTGCGAACTGACGCATGCCGGAGAAAACCAGGGCGAACTTCTGCTTGTGGTGGCGCACATAGCTGGCCTCGCTCATCACCTCGGCCATCAGCACCACGTCGCGACGCACATCCAGGTCGCGGAGCGATGACAACCGGCCATCGCTGATCTGGTCGCCCAGCACCAGCCTGAGCGACCCGCCCGTCCCCAGACCGGCTGTGCGTCGGGATGTGGACGTCAATGTTCGTCTTTACCGGGCCAGGCGTCTTTGGGCAGTTCGCGCTTGCGTTCGTCCTTGAGGAACGCCGCCCCTTCCTTCGCCTGCTGCGCAGGTGTTTTCCCAGCCGCGTCGTCGCGGGCTTCCTTGTTGGCGTCAGGGGTTTCGGCGTCAGGCATGGGATGCTCCAGGTTACGGCTTCGACAAGCGCCGCGATCAATGAAGTGACGGCCGACTTCCCCTGTTCCTGCGGCTTTGACAAGCCGTCGGCCTCGACCCCATGGTGCGTCGGTAAAGGAGCCGCCATGCTGAACCTTTCCCGTGCAGAGGGCCCGCAGCCCGGCGACTTCTCCCTGTCACGCCGAGGGCTCGGCGGCATGATCTTCGCCGGCTATGCGGCCGCGGCCTTGTCGGCGGACGCCGAGCCGATCGTCACCGACATGCAGGGCCTAGTCGCCGGCCCCGTTTTGATAGCTGAAACGGGCGGCGCCCTGCCGGCCTACGTCGCTCGCCCCGACGCGCCCGGCCGCCATCCGGCGGTTCTGGTGGTGTCGGAAGTGTTCGGTGTGCACGCCTACATCCAGGACATCTGCCGTCGCTTGGCCAAGCTCGGCTACGTGGCCGTGGCGCCGGCCTTCTTCTTCCGCGCGCCTGGGGGCGACACACTGCCGACCCTGACCGACTTCTCGAAGATCATCGCCATCGTGCAGACCGCCCACCTGGAGCAGGTCATGGGCGATGTGGCGGCTACGCTCGCCTGGCTGCAGGCGCAGCCCTTCGTCGATCCGGCGCGAATGGCGGAGACCGGCTTCTGCTGGGGCGGCGGTGAGAGCTGGATGATCGCCTCACGCTTTCCGCAGCTCAAGGCGGCGGTGGCCTGGTATGGCCCGCTCGCACGTCCGCCGGAGGGCAAGGGCGAGGCTGGACGCCCCTATCCCATCGATGTCGCCAGCCAGTTGAAGGTCCCGGTGCTCGGCCTGTATGGCGGCCAGGACAAGGGCATCTCGGCCGCCGACATCGCCGCCATGCGTTCAGCCCTGGCCGCGGCCCACAGCCCTGACGAACTGGTGGTGTATCCACAAGCCCAGCACGGCTTCCATGCCGACTATCGGGCCAGCTACGATCCGGCCGCCGCGAAGGATGGCTGGGCGCGCATGCTCGCCTTCTTCCATGCGCACGGCGTCGCCCCGTGATCAGCGGTTCGCCGCGCCGCCTCGCCGCGGTCTCGCCCAAAAGCCGAAACATAGAGCGTCTACCAGCCGTTTACGCCGATGAGCCGCCGAGGTCATAGTCCATGCGCATGTTGAAGATGACCCTCGGCCTGGCGGTTCTATGGCTAGCGCTCGGCGCCGCCGCACCCGAGCCGCAGAAGCCGATCGACCTTCAGAAGTACACCGGCCACTGGTACGAGGTGGCCCGGCTTCACAACAAGATCGAGGAAGAGTGCGTCAACGCCCAGGTGACGTACACGCCGGCGGACGACGGTGGCTTCAACGTGCTCGACAGCTGCATCCACGCCAAGGGCAAGCCCCGGCTATACCGCCCGATGATGAAGGTGCTGGATCCCGGCACCAACGCCAAATTCCGCCTGACCTTCTTCCCCTTTGTATGGAAAGACTATTGGGTGCTCGATTACGCCCCCGACAACAGCTGGGTGGTCCTTGGCGAACCCACCGGCAAGTACCTCTGGCTGTTCAGCCGTACCCCGGACCTCGCCTCCCACAAGGCCGCCCTGGTGGGGCGAGCCAAGTCTCTGGGCTACGACACGTCGAAGCTGATCTACGACAAGGGAGCGTGAGGCCAGAGCCCGCCCGCGGTCGGGTCAACGACTGCTTTGCGACGCATGCAAGCATTTCGGACGTAAGTCTTGCCCCGACCTGGAACCCGCGCGCTCGCTCTCCAACGCGTCTCCTGCTGCTTGACAATGAACGAAGCCGGAACATTCTGGTGAAGTGAGCGTCCTCGCCCAGATCGTCCGCCGGCCTGAAGTCACTGGGATCGTCACCCGGGGGGCGGCGCGCCTGATGGCGCAACTGGGCTATGCGCCGCTGCTTGAGGCGCCGTTGCCGAACGGGCGGCGAGCCGATGTCATGGCTGTCGGTTCCAGGGGAGAGATCGCCATCGTGGAGGTGAAGTCTTCGCTGGAAGACTTTCGCGCCGACCAGAAGTGGCGGGAGTACCAGCCTTATTGCGACGCCTTCTACTTCGCCGTCGCTCCGGAATTTCCACGCGCGGTCCTGCCGGAAGGGCCTGGGCAAATCGTGGCGGACGGCTTTGGCGGAGCGATCCTGGCGGAAGCGATGACGGTCCCGCTGGCAGGC
>CAXTRP010000163.1:0-6939 GCA_964246615.1 uncultured Caulobacteraceae bacterium
CAGACGGCGCCGGATCGGCCGTGACAGCATCGTCGGGCATCGTCGTTTCAGGCGACGCGGAGGAGGCGAGCCCTATTGCGTCATGCTGGGAACCTTCGACCGAGGTCTCGAGAGCTTCATCGGGCCGGGCGCCACGGTCACGTCCGCGCCCGCGTCCGCCGCGATGGCGACGCCCGCGAGCGCGGGGCTCGCGCGATGGCTCGCCGGCTGTGTCTGCGCCGGCTTCGGCCCAGAGGTAAGGGTCGGCATCGGCCTGCACCTGCGGACCGTTCTGGGGTTGGGTCGGCTTCACCGTCGGTGCCTCGGCTGCGAGCGGCTCCTCGAACCGACCCTGGAAGCGATCGTCGGGTCGGGCTTCAGCCGTGTGTGGATCGCGCCAGGCATAGGGGTCGTCGGACGGGTGCGGCGTGACGCGCTCATGGGCGTGCACCCAGGCGTAAGGGTCCGCCGGCCGCCCCTCCTCGCGCAGGCGTCGACCGCCGCGGCGGCCCCGGCGACGGCGGCGGTGGCGCTGGTCGGCGTCGTCGAGATCGCCTGCGGCCTGATCCTCCTCTCCGTCTTCCTCGTCGGAGCGGACCTCGACCACCTCGGTCGGCGTATCGATGACCTCGACCTCATCGCGACGGCCGCCGCGTCGGCGGCGGCGCCCGCGTCCGTTGCGGTCGCGACCTTCGCCGGACTTCTCGCCTGGGGCCTCGGCGCTATCTGGGTCCTCGGTCTCGCCCGCTTCCTCCAGGATCGGCTCTTCGTCCTCCTCGTCCTCGTCCTCTTCGACGAAGTCGGCGACATCCTCTTCCTCTTCCTCATCGTCGAGAAGCGGCTGCAGGGGTGGCGCGAGGCGACGGGCGAGGAAGCGCGCGGCGGCGCCTTCCTCGGCGGCGTCATGGCTGGCGGTGCGCTCGATCTCGATATCGTCCCGGGCGGCCGCCTCATCGGTGACGATGTTGATTTCGAGCAGGTGCATCTGCTCGATACGGCTGACATAGCTGCGCTTCTCGTTGAGCACGTAAAGCGCAACGGCTGTGGGCAGGCGCACCAGCACCGTGCCTGCTCCGCCGCGTACGGCCTCCATCTCGATGTGGCGGAGCGCGGCCAGCGCGCTGGACTCCACGTTGCGCACCCGGCCCATCCCCTGGCAGTGGTCGCAGATGTGGGTCGCGCCTTCGAGGACGCCGGTGCGGCGGCGCTGGCGGCTGATCTCCATGAGGCCGAAGGGCGAGATCTTGCCCATCTGCACCCGCGCCCGGTCGCCGGCCAGGCAGTCCTTCAAGACCTTCTCGACGGCCCGGTTGTTCTTGGACTCGTCCATGTCGATGAAGTCGATGACGATCAGGCCCGCCAGGTCGCGCAGCCGCAGCTGGCGCGCGGTCTCCTCCGCCGCCTCGATGTTGGTGCGGAAGGCGGTCGCCTCCACGTTCCGCTCCTTGGTGGCGCGGCCGGAGTTCACGTCCACGGCCACCAGCGCCTCGGTCTGGTTGATCACCAGATAGCCGCCGGACTTCAATGGGACCGTGGGGGAGTGGATCTGGGCCAACTGGTCTTCGATCCGGAAGGCTGTGAACAGCGGCGTCTTCTCGCGGTAGGCCGTGATCTTGGAGGACTGGCCCGGCATGATCATGCGCATGAACTTGCGCGCCTCGCGGTAGCCGGCTTCGCCCTCGACCACGATGCCTTCGAGGTCCTTGTCGTACATGTCGCGGATCGCCCGCTTCACGAGATCCTCTTCCTCGTAGATCAGGCTCGGTGCGATAGAGCGCAGGGTGGTCTCGCGGATGTTCTCCCAGAGCCTGAGCAGGTAGTCGTAGTCGCGGTTGATCTCGCTCTTGGTGCGCTTGGCGCCGGCGGTGCGCACGATCAGGCCCATGCCCGTGGGCACGTCCAGGCTCTGCACGATGCCCTTCAGGCGGCGCCGATCGGTGGAGGAGACGATCTTGCGGCTGATCCCGCCGCCGCGCCCGGTGTTGGGCATCAGCACGCCATATCGCCCGGCCAACGACAGGTAGGTGGTGAGCGCTGCGCCCTTGTTGCCGCGCTCCTCCTTGACGACCTGGACCAGCATGATCTGCCGACGGCGGATGACGTCCTGGATCTTGTAGCGGCGCATCAGGCGACGCTGGCGACGCATGAAGGCCTCTTCGCCCTCGTCCTCAGCCTCGTCGCCGTCGTCTTCATCCTCGTCGTCGTCGTGATTGTCAGACTCGACCTCGCGCATCAGCGCTTCCCGGTCGGCCACGGGGATCTGGTAGTAGTCGGGATGGATCTCGTTGAAGGCGAGGAAGCCGTGCCGGTTGCCGCCGTACTCGATGAAGGCGGCCTGCAGGCTGGGCTCGACCCGGGTGACCTTGGCTAGGTAGATGTTCCCGCGAAGCTGCTTGCGGGAGGAAGACTCGAAATCAAGTTCCTCGATCCGTGAGCCGTCCACCACCACGACGCGGGTTTCCTCCGCGTGGGCGGCGTCGATCAGCATTCTCTTCGTCATGAAAGTCTCCACGACGCACGGTGGGCTCTGGGCCTGCGCGCCGGATGCGGCGCCTCGCGCACACGTCGACCTCGCCGCGCGGAAGGGTCCGCGCGGTGTTCGAGGAGGGACGCTGCAGGGCGAGGCTGCCCATGGGGTTGAAATTCCTGTCGCGCCCGAATGGCGCGAATGGCGAGATGACGCGAAAGGGCCGCGACTCGGTCCTGGCGCCGCGCGCGCCGCTCATCTAAGGGGCGCGCGAGAGACCATTGCAACATTGCGGCGGAAAATGGAAGCAGGGCCGTGATGGTTTCCCGCGGGTTAAGCCTTGGTCAACCCGGCGGCGGGATAACACCGGCGGAAGGTCGTCGGGGCGGCGTATGCGCGCGGGACTGATCAGTTTTGTGGTGAGCCTGGGCCAGCGTCGTCGCGCCATTGCGGCCGCGACCGTGATGGCCGGCCTGGTCGCCGCCGCGGCCGCGTCGCACGGCCAGACGAGCGTGGGCGTGCTGAAGGTGCGCGTGGGCGGCGACAGCCACCAGACCCGCATGGTCATCGAACTCGACCGGCCTACCAAGGGCACGCTACTTTCCGGTCAGGCTGCGGCGCAGAGGGTGAGCCTGGCGCTCGCCAAGCTCGACGTTTCCGGCGACATGCAGGGCGACGGCGCGGGCCTGGTCAAGGACTGGCGCGTGGAAGAAGCCGCCGGCGCCGCCCAGGTCCACCTCGACCTTGTCCGGCCGGCGGTGGTGCGGCGCCGCTTCCTGCTGCCTCCCGGCGACGGGGTGAACGTCTACCGCTATGTCATCGACGTCACCGACCAGCCCGGGGGCGCAAGCGCTGCCTCAGCAGCGGCCAACCCTTCCCAGGTCGCCAGCATCCAGCCGGGCCAGGCCGCACCGCAGCAGGAGTTGCACGCCGCCACCGGCAGCCGGCGAGCCCGCCAGATCGCCCAGCTCGCCAAGATCGAGGCGCCCGTCGCGCCCCTGACGCCATCCAAGAAGGTCATCGTCATCGACGCCGGCCACGGCGGCCACGACCCCGGCGCCGCCGGCCAGAACGCTCATGAGAAAGACCTGACGCTCGCCGCCGCGCGCATGCTGCGCGACCGGCTTGAGCGGGAAGGGCGCTATCACGTGGTCCTGACCCGCGACAGCGACGTCTACGTCGGCCTGCAGGACCGGGTGAAGATCGCGCGCAAGGCCAATGCCGACCTGTTCATCTCACTGCACGCCGACTCGGGCACGAGTCCCGACATTCGCGGAGCCACCGTCTACACCCTGTCCGAACAGGGCACCACGCGGGCCGCCAAGCAGGTGTTCGAGAAGGCCAACTGGATCAGCATGGCGCTCCCGGGGGCGGACGAGCAGGTGAACCGCATCCTGCTCGACCTGACCCAGCGCGAGACCCGCAACCGCTCGTCGGAGTTCGCCGAGACGGTGCTGGAACGCATCGCCGACAAGGCGCCGCTACTGCGCCGAAGCCACCGGGACGCCGGCTTCATGGTGCTGCTGGCGCCCGACGTGCCCGCGGTGCTGCTGGAGATGGGCTTCATGACCAACGTGTCCGACGAACGCCGCCTCGCCGACCGCAACGAACGCCGCCGCCTGATGGACGGCGTCGCCCAGGCCATCGACACCTATTTCGCCAGCGAGACCATGAAGGTCGCGTCGCAGTAGGCTGTCACATGCGACAGGCTTGGAGGGCGGAGCCGCTTGGGGCACACCGGCGCATGTCCCGGCTCTGGCCCTACTTCGCGCTCTTCGGTTCCGGTCTGTGCTGGGGCCTGGGCTTGCCGTTGGGCAAGCTGGCGCTGGCCGAGACCGGGGCCTCGCACATGATCCTGCTGCGGTTCGTGGTGGCCGGGATCGCTTGCGCCCCGCTCGTGTTGGGCTCCTCGGCGGGGCGGAGACTTATGGTCAAGCCCGCGGTGCTGCTGTCGGGCGCCAGCTATGCGGTAGGGTTCCTGCTGCAGTTCGAGGGGCTGGCGCGCAGCGACGTCGCGGTGGCGGCGCTACTGGTCGGCGTCATGCCGGCGCTGATCGCGGTGAGCGCCGCGGTGATGGGCGAGCGGGTGGGCGCCCTGGCGTGGGTCGGCATCGTGGCGGCCACGCTCGGCGCCATGCTGATCGCCGGACGTCCAGGTCCGGGCGTCACACCGCTGGGCATCGGTCTCTGCCTCGGCTCCTTGCCGGTGTTCCTGATCTGGCTGCACGCAGCCCGGATCGCCGGCGCCGGTGCAGACCCTGTGCAGATCGCCGCCGCCAGCATCGTGGTCGCAGCCCTGGTGCTCGTCGTGCTTGTGCCTCTGCTGCACGGACCGCCTCGGCTGGCCTTGTCTCCGCTGGCCTGGACAGGGATCGTGGGACAGGGGCTGCTCTCCACGGTCGCCGCCACCTTGTGCTGGCAGCTGGGCGCGCCGCGGGTGTCCACTGCGGCGGCGGGCGTGTTCATCAACGTGGAGCCTGTGATCGGCTCAGGGCTGGGCGTGGCGCTGTTCCACGACCGGCTGACGCTGCTCGTCGTGCTTGGCGGCTTGATGATCCTGGCCGGCAGCCTGACGGTGGTGCTTTACGAGCGACGTCGGCCCGAAGGCGTCGCCGCAGCCCAGGACGCGATCACCCCCGCCTGACCTGTTCAAGCGGCGTTCAGGCGCGAGAAGGTTGAACGGCGAAAGGAAAGACGCCTGAAGAGACATCGACCATGAAGAAAATCCCCCTGCTCGCCGTTACCTGCGGCGTCGGCCTGCTCGCCAGCGCCTGCGCCGAGTACTATCCGCCGCCGCCACCGCCGCCCCCGCCGCCGGCCGTGATCCACGCGCGTCACGTGCGCTGGTGCCTCAACCACCACGCCGGCTACAACCCGAACAACAACGTCTACATCGCCTTCGACGGCTCGCCGCACTACTGCGTCACGCCCTGGGAGCGGTGAGTTCGCCCCTCCCCGCACGGGGAGGGGCGTTCAGGCCTTCGCCCGTTTGCTTGGGGCCTTCGCCTTGGCGGCGGGTTTGCCGGCCGCCTTCGTCGCCGGCTTGGCCGCCGCCTTCGCCGGCGCCTTGCGGCCGGTGGCCTTGACGCCGCCGTCCTTGGCCGCGCGCTCATCGAGCAGCTTGACGGCGTCGTCCATCGTCAGCGCCGCCGGGTCAGCGCCCTTGGGCACGTTGGCGTTGATCTTGCCGGCGTTGACATAGGGGCCGTAACGCCCCGAGAGCACCCGGATCGCATCGCCCGAGACCGGGTGGGCGCCCAGCTCCTTCAACGCGGCGGGCGCGCCGCGGGCGCCCCGTCCGCCGCCGGCCCGCTTTTCGGCCAGGAGCGTAACGGCGCGGTTCTGGCCGACGTCGAACACCTCCTCGATGTCGCCGAGGCTGGCATAGGTGGTCTTGTGCTGCACGTAGGGGCCGTAGCGTCCCAGCCCCGCGAAGATCGGCTCGTTGTCTTCGGGGTGCAGCGCCACTTCCCGCGGCAGGCTGAGCAGGCGCAGCGCCTGATCCAGGTCGATCGCCGCCGGCTCCCACCCCTTGGGCAGGCTTGAGCGTTTCGGCTTGGCCTTGCTGTCCTCGGCGTCCGCTTCCAGCTCCACATAGGGGCCGAAGCGGCCGATCTTCAGCCATACCTTGCGAGACGTCGCAGGGTCGATCCCCAGCTCCCGGTCGCCGGCCGGCTCCTCGGCGCCCTCTGCCACGCCGAGCTGGCGGGTGTAGCGGCACTCCGGATAGTTGGAGCAGCCGATGAACGCCCCGAACTTGCCGGCTTTCAAGCTCAGGCGTCCGGTGCCGCAGGTGTGACAGATGCGAGGGTCCGACCCGTCTTCCCGTTCCGGAAAGATGGCGGGGCCAAGCGCAGTATTCAGTTCCTCAAGCACTTCGGAAATGCGCAAATCGCCTACAGATGCGATAGCCTTCTGGAACTCGGTCCAGAACTCGCGCAGCAGCACCTTGTATTCCATTTCGCCGGCGGAGACCTTGTCGAGCTTTTCCTCAAGCTCAGCGGTGAAGTCGTATTCCACATAGCGTAGGAAGAATTGCTTCAGGAAGGCGGAGAGCAACCGTCCCTTATCCTCGGGATGGAAGCGGTTCTTGTCCATCCGGACGTATTCGCGGTCGCGCAGCACGCCCAGGATCGAGGCGTAGGTCGAGGGCCGCCCGATCCCCAACTCCTCCAGCTTCTTGACCAGACTGGCTTCCGAGTAACGCGGCGGCGGCTCGGTGAAGTGCTGGTCGGCGCGCGCCTCGATCATTTTGGCCTGGGCGCCCTGGCTGATCGCGGGCAGGCAGCGGCTGTCTTCATCCTCGGCGTCGTCGCGGCCTTCCTCGTAGACCGCGAGGTAGCCATCGAACTGGATCACCTGGCCCGCGGCCCGCAGGCCGGTCTTGCCGTCCGCGGTATCGAGGTCGACGGTGGTGCGCTCGATCCTCGCGGACTCCATCTGGCTGGCCATCATCCGCTTCCAGATCAGCTCATAGAGACGGCCCAGGTCGC
>CAXTRP010000164.1:0-6921 GCA_964246615.1 uncultured Caulobacteraceae bacterium
GGCGATGGCGGCGTCCAGGCTCCGGCGTCGGGCGGCATGGCGGGCATGCTGGAGCAACTGGCGTCCAACGGCCTTGGTGAGCACGTCTCATCCTGGCTGAGCAGCAATCCAAACCTGCCGATCAGCCCTCAGCAAATCCACGACGCGCTCGGCAGCCAGCAGGTGCAGCAACTGGCGAGCTCCAGCGGCCTTCCGGTGGAGGGCTTCCTGCAGCAGCTGGCGCAGCACCTTCCCCAAGCTGCCGCCGAACAGGCCGGAACCGCCCAGAGCTGAAACCCCTCACGTCCCGTTCATCGGCGGGTCGCCAATACCAACTCAACCGATCAAGGAGAAAATAAGATGATGAAGCGTATGATCGTCGGCCTAAGCGCGGCTGCAGTGCTGGCGTCGACCGCAGGCGTCGCTGACGCAGGCTGCCTCGGCGGCGCAGTCGTCGGCGGCGTGGGCGGCCACTTCGTTCACCATCCGATCCTGGGCGCAGTCGGCGGCTGTGTGGTCGGCCACCACATGGCCGTGGTTCACCGCCGCCAGATGCGGGCCCAGCGCGCCGGCTACGGCCAATAGCCTAGAAGGGCGAATACTGGGCGGCGAGGGCCTGGATCGTCGGGGTGCGTTGCACCTGGGTGACTTGGCCCTTGCCGCCGTAGGACACCCGCGCCTCGGCGATCTGAGTGTGGTTGATGGTGTTGGCGGAGGTGATGTCCTCCGGCCGCACGATGCCGGCGACGTTGAGCTGTCGCACCTCGTTGTTGATCCGCACCTCCTGGCTGCCCTGGATGGTCAGGTTGCCGTTGGGCAGCACGCCCGTGACCACGGCGGCGATGGTCATGGCGATGGTCTCGGACCGATTCACCGAGCCCTTGCCGTCCTGAGCCAGCGTCGAGTTGGTGTTGACGAGGTTGGCGGCGCTCAGCCCTGGCGCCGCATGCTTCAGCAGGGTCTCCAGCCCGAACAGGTTGTTGAAGCCGCCGTTGACGCTGGACGTCCGGTTGGCAACCGTCTCGTTGCTGACCTGGGCGCTGTCGGCGATGGTGACGTTCACCGTCAGGATGTCGCCGATCTTGGAGGCGCGCTGGTCGTGGAAGAAGGTCCGCGCGCCGTTCCGCCACAGCGAGTTGGCTGACGCCGGGCGAGGCGTTTCATCGCGCGTGTCGGCGATGTTGGCCTGTTCCCTGGGCACCAGGGCGGCCGGATACTTGATCGGGCTCATCTCAGGCGTCGCCACGGCGGTCTTCAGTGCGCTGCAGGCCTGCAGCGGCAGGAGGGCGAGCAGGGTGACGGCGATGGCGGCCTGCGAGGAAGCTTTGTGCAGCATGATGGGCGTCCTTGCGGATCAGGGATTGGCGGCGGTGCGGAAGGTCGCGGAGCGGGCCTCGTCGGCTCCAGGCCCCACTGCTGCGTGGCCGGGTGAGGTGGCCACCGCCTCGATCACCTTCTTGGAAGACAGGTTCATGGCCTGCACGGCGTCGCCGGCCGCTGCGTCGCCCAGCGCCTTGGCCGCAAGGCTCAGGGTGACGCCATCGGCCGAATAGTCGACCGAGATCATCTGGTCGCGTCGGATCACCTTGGCGGCCACAAGCGCGTGGGTGGAGACCGCAGCGCCGGAGCGGAGGGGCGCCCGGGCGGCCATGCCGATCACCGCCTCGGCTTCGGTGGGCGTGTCGAAGGCTGCCACGGCTTCCTGGCTCCACTCCAGGTCCGAAGCCTGCAGGACCTCTCCGGGCGAGATGTTGCGGGCGTAGACCAGCACCTGATCGACGCGCCGGGCGTGGCGAGCGCGATGGATCGCCCGGCCGGTGGCGGAGCCTGCAACGACGGAGACGATGATCCGCCGCTGGCCTGCGCCGTTGGCCCAGTCCAGCCCGGCCGCGTGGGCGGCCAGCTGCACCTCGCCCGCGTCGAGCACCGCCTGCGTTCCCGCGGGCGCCCTGCCCACGACCCGGCTGGCGGACGCGCCCTCAGCGCCGTCGAAGAGGTCGCCCAAGGTGACGACGCCCGCGTGACCCGCCGCATCGGCGCGGAGCTCGACAGGCTGGCCGGCGAGGGCGGGGGCTTCGATCAGGAGGAGGAGGGCGGACGCTAGACCCAGCACCCTAGCTTTCCTCTTCGGCGTAGCGGGGGAGGGGAACCGCGCAAAACGGGATGGAGGGGGTTTCGCCGCGGCGACCGGGCCGAGAGAGATCAAGGTCGAGGGTGACGCCCCCTCCGTCGGCTTCGCCGCCACCTTCCCTGCTTTGCAGGGGAGGAGAGGGATCAGGCGGAGGCTGCGCATCAGCCGGCTCACGACTTCATCTGGCTGGCGGTCTGCAGCATCTGGTCGGCCGAGGTTACGACCTTGGAATTCATCTCGTAGGCGCGCTGGGCCACGATCAGGGCGCTAATCTCGTTGACCGGATCGACGTTGGACGCCTCGGTATAGCCTTGCTGCAGGGCGCCGAAGCCCGTCGAGTTGGGCGTGCCGGTCACAGGCGAGCCGGACGAGCCGCTTTGGAGAAACAGGTTGTCGCCAACCGCCTCCAGCCCCGCCTCGTTGAAGAAGTTGACCAGCTGCATCTGACCCACCTGCTGGGTGGCGGTCTGGCCGGGCAGGCTGACCTGCACCTGGCCGGAGGAGGAGATGGTGATGTCGGTGGCGGTCTGGGGGATCGTCATCTGCGGGATGACGGTGTAGCCCTCCGACGTCACCACCTGGCCCTGGTCGTTCACAGACAGGTTGCCCGCGCGGGTGTAGGCGGTGTCGCCGGACGGCAGCAGCACCTGAAGATAGCCGCGCCCATTGATGGCCACGTCCAGCTTGTTGCCGGTCTGGGTCATCGCGCCCTGGGTGGTGATGCGGTAGATGCTGCCGGTCTTCACACCGGAGCCCAGCTGCACGCCCGTGGGCACCACCGTACCTGAGTCCGACGACTGGGCGCCTGGGCGCTGGATGTTTTCGTAGAGCAGGTCCTCGAACTCGGCCCGCTGCTTCTTGTAGCCGACGGTGTTCATGTTGGCGATGTTGTTGGAGATCACCTCGACGTTGGTCTGTTGGGCCGCCATGCCTGTGGCCGCGATGCGCAGTGCTCTCATGATCTGGCCCTATGCTTTAGGAGTTGAGCTTGCCGAGACTGTCGACGGCCTTGGCCGACAGGTCCTGGGTGCTCATGATGAGGTTTTGGACGCGTTCGTAGGCCCGGGTGATCTCGATCAGGGAGCTGACCTCGGTCACCGGATTGACGTTGGATTTTTCCACAAAGCCCTGGCGGACCACCGCGTCGGGCGCAGCGGTCGCTCCCGCTTGGCCCGTGGGGTCGGAGAACAGGTTCGAGCTGTCCTTGGTCAGGGCGCCGCGGTTGGCGAAGCGCGTCACCCCAATGCGTCCGAGCTTGTTCACCGAGCCGCCCTTGCCGCTCTGGCTGACCGATCCGTCCTTGCCGATCACCGGCGTGCCCAGGGTCGGGTCCACGACGATGGGCGATCCGCCGGTGCTCAGCACCGGGTCGCCCGCCTGGTCCACGATCTGGTTGGAAGCGTCGGTTCCGAAGCGACCGTCGCGGGTGTAGCGCGCCCCGTTGGCCGTCTGGATGCTGAAGAAGCCTGCGCCGTCGATGGCGGTGTCGAACGTGCCGCCGGTCTGCTCCAGCGCACCCTGGCTGAAGTCCCGGGTCGAGCCATTGTCGAGCGCGTACTTGATGGGCTCACGCCCAAGGCCGAACGACGCGGCGGGGGCCGCGATCGGATCGGTCACGATCGACAGATGCTCCACCTTGAAGCCTGCGGTGTCCACGTTGGCCATGTTGTTGGCGGCGACGTCGAGGGCGCGCTGCAGCGTCAGCTGCCGCGACAGTCCGACGTAGATGGCGTTGTCCATGCGGCCTCCGTTCGAGGGGGGCCTTGCAAGCGGCGGGCCATAAGTTTTTCAAGCCAGTTCGTGACTTAGCTGGTTAACGGCGCTGCCGCAGGCGCCGTTTCAGCCGGGCAGATGCTGCCGGGCGCAAGGGCGGCGGCGCAGAGGTCCAAACGGAACATTAACCATGAAAGGGTTTGGTGGGATCGAAGGCGGAGCGAGGCGGCTCGCGCGCGCGACAGGTGGTCAGGGTCTCCATGTCCAAGCCCAAGAAGGAGAAAACGCCGGCTCCGCAGGCCGATCCCCAGGTCGAAGGCGACGCTGTCGCGGAACCGCCTGAGGGGACCAAGAAGAAGCTGCCGCTCAAGATGCTGATCATCGCTGGCGCGGGCTCGATGGTGCTGCTGGGCGGGGGCGGGGTGGCGGCGGTGCTGATGATGGGCGGCGGCAAGGCCGAGGCGCACAAGGCCCACAAGAAGCCTGCGTCCAAAAAGGACGGCGACAAGAAGGACGCCGGTCCGAACCCCATCAGCCAGGGGCCTGACGGCGTGGTCTTCTACACGATGCCGGACATGGTGGTGAACATCCAGTCCACCGACGGGCGTCCGACCTATCTCAAGCTGAAGCTCGCCTTCGAGATGGCCGACGAGGACAGCGCCGAGGCGATCAGTCCCAACCAGCTGCGGCTCAACGACATGTTCCAGAGCTTCCTGCGCGAACTGCGCCCCGACGACCTCTCCGGCAGCGAGGGCAGCTACCAGCTGCGCCAGGAAATCCAGCGACGAGTGAACCTGGTGATTGCGCCGTCGAAGGTGAACGCGGTGCTGATCCAGGAAATGCTGGTCCAGTAGCCATGTCCGACGCTTTCATAGAACCGGACGCCAGCGCCTGGGACGAGGGCGGCGGGCTCAATGGGGCGGCGCCGGAGCGGGTGCTGAACCAGGAGGAGATCGACAGCCTCCTGGGCTTCGAGCTCAACGACGACGAGGCGGCCGAACGCACGGGCGTGCGGGCCATCATCAACTCTGCGCTGGTGTCCTATGAACGCCTGCCGATGCTGGAGATCGTGTTCGATCGCCTGGTGCGGCTGCTGACCACGAGCCTGCGCAACTTCACCTCCGACAACGTCGAGGTGAGCCTGGACAACATCTCCTCCATCCGCTTCGGCGACTACCTCAACTCCATACCCATGCCCGCGATCCTGGCGGTGTTCCGGTGCGAGGAGCTGGACAATTACGGCCTGCTCACCGTCGATTCGAACCTGATCTATTCGGTGGTGGACGTGCTGCTCGGCGGCCGGCGTGGCGCTGCGGCCATGCGGATCGAGGGCCGCCCTTATACCACGATCGAGCGGATGCTGGTGCAGCGCATGGTCGAGGTGGTGCTGAACGACTGCAAGGCGGCGTTCGAACCCCTGACCAAGGTCAGCTTCAACCTGGAGCGGCTGGAGACCAACCCCCGTTTCGCCGCCATCGGCCGACCGGCCAACGCCGCCATCCTGGTCAAGCTCCGCATCGACATGGAGGATCGCGGCGGCCGGGTGGAGCTGCTGTTGCCGTACGCGACGCTGGAGCCCATCCGCAAGATGCTGCTGCAGCAGTTCATGGGCGAGAAGTTCGGCCGAGATCATATCTGGGAGAGCCACCTCGCCACCGAGCTCTGGACCACCCAGGTGGAGGTGCGCGCCGTGCTGGACGAGCAGCAGATGGACCTCCGCCGGGTGCTTGACCTCAAGGTCGGCGACCTGATGATGCTGAACGCCACCGCCGACAGCCCCGTGCAGCTGCGCGCTGGCTCAGTGCCCCTGACCGAGGGCCGGATGGGCCGCCGCAACCAGAATATCGCCGTGCGGGTCGAGGCGCCGTTGAACGTGGCCGCGCGCACCGCGCTCGCCTCCTCCGGCCAGACCGGGGTGCGCCGGTGAGCCCGATCGCGGCCGGGCTGGACGGACTGCTGGCGCTGCTGCTGATCCTGGCGTTGGTCCTGGGCGCCAGGCTGAACGCCCGGCTGAAGACGCTCCGCGAGGGCCAGGCGGGCTTCGCCGCCGCCGTGCTGGAGCTGAACCAAGCCGCGGCCCGGGCCGAGTCCGGCCTCGTCGCCCTGCGGACGGCGTCGGAGAGCGCCCACGACGAACTGCTCGCCCGCATCGAGACCGCTCGCGGCCTTATCGGCCGGCTGGAGCGTGCTGGAGTGGACGCCCAGCGCCTGGCCGAGGCCCTGCCGGAGCGGACGGGTGCGCCCGCTCGCCCCCTTGCGGCAAGCGGCTCGCTGGCGGCCATCGCCGCGCTTGCGGATGGACGGTCGATCGACCGCAGTCCGGCGCCGGCTGACGCCCCTGAGCCGAAGCCGTCCACCCCGCGGCGTCCAGCCCGTCCCGCGTTTGACGAGGAATTGTTCGAGACGCGGGCGCCGGTGTCCCCGCTGGCTTCGCCGGCGCCCACCGCCTCGCCCGTCCTTACACCGCGGTCTACCGCGTCGCGTGGTCGCGCTGACCTGGAGCCGTTGCGCCCGCATCGAGGTGACCGATGAGCACACTGCGCCTGCTGCCCCTGGTCGCTGTCGCGATCGGTGGTGTCCTGGCCGTCAAGGCCCTGTCCGGCGCCCAGGCCCTGCCGGACCTGCTGGGCGCCGCGCGAGCCCATGCGGAGGCTCCGCTTCACGCCGCAAGCAGCCGCAAGGCGCCGCCAGTGGCCCTCCCGGTCTTGCCGAAAGACACGCCCGTCCCACAGCCCAAGCCACCCGCCGCATGTATCCAGTCGCCCGCCGATCTCGCGCGTGAGGCTGGCGTCTCCCCGGGAGAGCTGCAGGTGCTGCAAAACCTGGGCGCCCGCCGGGGGGAGCTGGATGACCGGGAGAAGGCGCTGGACACCCAACTCCAGCTGCTCGCCGCCGCCGAGGCCAAGGTGGACGCCAAGCTAAAGGCCGTTAGCGCCGTGAAGGCCCAGATCCAGGGCCTGCTTGGCCAAGCCGATCAGCAACAGCAGGCCGATGTCGACCGCCTGACCCTCGTCTACCAGAAGATGAAGCCTCGCGACGCCGCTGCGATCATGGCGACCCTGCAGGACAAGGTCCGCATCCCCGTCGCCGCCAAGATG
>CAXTRP010000165.1:0-6920 GCA_964246615.1 uncultured Caulobacteraceae bacterium
TGGTCCGCCGCGCGGGACACGTAGCGCAGCGGATCGGTGATCCGCGATTGCAGGCTGAAGGTGGCGTCCACCAGCTTGCCGTCGCGCGTCGACATCTGGCGGCCGGCATCGGACGTCAAGGCGGCAGGCGAGGCGAGTGAGCCGATGTCGAGCTGGTTCACGCCCGCGGTGGAGAGTATCCTGACCGTCGCGAGCGGCGCCGGCAGATGGTAGTGAAGCCCCGGCCCGACCTGGTCCACAACAACACCTAGGCGGGTGACCACGGCCGTCTGGTCCGCGCCGACCTCGTAGACGCCGCTCAACATCCACACGGCCAGGATCGCGCCGACGCCCACGCCGAGCACCTCCAGGCGCACTCCACGGCCGTTCGGACGCAACAACACAGCGCTCGTGCGGGCACGTAGTTCGTGGCTCAGCTCATCCAGGTTCGGACCACGGGAAGGCGGCTCCGCCGGCTTTCGAGGCTCGACCGCCGGCCGTGGTTTGCGACCCGAGTCGTCCCGCTCCCTCGAGAGCGGCAGGCGCATCCGAGGAGGAGTGACTTTGAGTGGGTTGGCTGCGCGACCATCACTCTTTGAGCCGCTGTTTCCAGAGGCGTCCCGCTCATCCTTGGGAGGAGGATCCCAGGGGCCAGGCTTCCCGGCGGGCTTGCTGGTGTCGTTCCAGGGCAGGGAGCGTCTCCAGGTATGCCGCGGGGAGCTTACGACCGGCGTGAGGCGGCCTTGCAATAGACTTCGCTGATCGGGATATGAAGCGCTCCCGACCACAGTGCAAGCCGATGCCGCCCAACCTCATTTCGCCAACCCTCCCGCTGCCGGCGGAGACCGGTCCCAAATCGCCCGAGCGCGCCGCCGTGCTGGCGGCGCTGGACGCCGTTCGCGATCCGCTCAGCGGCCAGGGGCTGGTGTCCGCAGGGCTCGTGCAGGGCTTGGCCATCGGTCCAGGCCGGGCGGGCTTCATGCTGGAGGCGCCGGCGGCCGAGGTGGAACGCTATGCGGATGTCCGCACCGCCGCCGAGGCAGCCCTTCTCAGCGTGCCGGAGGTGCGACGGGCGCAGGTCGTGCTCACTGCTGATGGTGGCGGCCCCGGCCGCTTTGAGATCCAGCCTCGTCGGGCGGCCCCGTCGCCGGACACCGCCTCAGGCCGGCTGCCTCCGGACGCCCAGGCCAGCTTGCATGCGCAAAAGCCCGTGGCGCAGCCTCAGCCGGTGCCCTTCGTCAGGCGCGTGGTGGCCGTGGCTTCAGGCAAAGGCGGCGTCGGCAAGTCCACGGTCGCCGTGAACCTGGCCGTGGCCCTGGCCCGAGGCGGCTTGAAGGTTGGACTGATGGACGCCGACATCTACGGTCCGTCGGTCCCGCGCATGCTCGGGCTCGCCGGCGAGCCGAGGGTCAATGCGGAGAAGAAGCTGATCCCGCTGGAGGCGTACGGTTTGAGGACCGTCTCCATCGGCTTCATCGTGGACGAAGGCTCGCCCATGATCTGGCGCGGACCCATGGCCTCGTCCGCCATCACCCAGTTCATCACCGACGTGGTTTGGGGCGGCCAGGGCGACGAACTGGACGTGCTGGTGATCGACATGCCGCCCGGCACTGGCGACATCCAGCTGACCTTGGCCCAGAAGGTCAGGGTGGACGGCGCGGTGATCGTCTCCACGCCCCAGGAGGTCGCCCTCATCGACGTTCGGCGAGGCGCGGGCATGTTCCGCAAGACGGGCGTGCCGCTGTTGGGGGTCGTGGAAAACATGGCCTACTTTCCGGACCCCTCCACCGGCGCGCCGATCCCGATCTTCGGCCGAGGCGGGGCGCAAGCGGTCGCGGCGGAACTCGGCGCGCCGTTTCTGGGGGAGGTGCCCATCGACATAGCGCTCCGTGAAGCCTGCGACGCCGGGCGGCCCCTGGTGGACGCTGCGCCTTCCAGTCTCGCGGCCCGTGCGCTTACCGTGATCGCGGCTCAGGTTCGCGTCGCCCTTGGCGTCTGATCCCTAACGTCATCGGAGTTCATCGTGACCGACACGCCCACCGAAGGCTTCGTCTTCAACCACACAATGCTGCGGGTGAAGGACGCGAAGCGCTCGCTAGACTTCTACACTGGTGTGCTGGGCTTCTCGCTGATCAACGAGAGTCATATGCCTGAGTCCAAGTTCAGCCTCTACTTCCTGATCCTGGATCCAGAGGAAGCGGCGCGTGCGCCTGCGGACAAGGTCGAGCGTCGGACATGGCAGGCCAAACTGACAGGCGTGCTGGAGCTGACGCACAATCACGGTAACGAAGACGATTCCGATTTCGCCTACCACAGCAGCAACAGCGATCCGCGGGGGTTTGGGCACCTTTGCGTCTCGACACCGGACGCCCAGGCCGCCTGCGCCCGCTTCGATGCGCTGGGCGTTGCGTACCAGAAGCGGCTCGGCGAAGGCGGCATGAAGGAGATCGCCTTCATCAAGGATCCCGACGGCTACTGGATCGAGATCATCCAACCCACCCGCATCGGGCTGTAGCCGGTTCGCCGGCGGGGTTGACCTCAGGGCGGCAGACGACACATCCAGTGGCGCCATGACCGAGACGCCCGCCGAGCGAAAGAAGCGCATCCGCCTGTGGATCACCCTCAGCGAACTCGTGGGGGTGCTTGCGCTTGTCATCGCAGGACTGAACTTCTGGGATTCCCACCGCCAGCGCAGCGTCGACTCTCGGCGTGAAGCGGCTGCGGATCGGGTCGCCAGCGGCCGTTCGGCCTTCGTGATCCGCGCGCAGATGGAGGCCGATGGCGCGCGCCTGACCTTCGATCCGCTGAACCCGGCGCAGGCGATCCAGGACGAGCGCTACGTCTTCCCCAAAGCGGTGCTCGGACACGAGATGGACGTCAGCGCCGCCCGGCCCCAGGTCGATCTCAGCTGGATCGCCACGGGGCTGCGCGATGATGTGGCGCAAGCCCGCAAGACCGGCGCGCCTGCGGACGGCGAAGCCGCAATCCCCATGGGCGTGATCACCACCTATGTGGAAAACGGCGAGATGCGTACGGACCGGTCCGTGTATCATCTCGGGTACGCTTGGCGCTCACGCCTGTTGGGAGGTCCGCGGCTGGCGCTTCAGGGCGTCTCCCTGGTACGGCGCAACGTGGCGGGTGATCTGAAGCATACGGTTGAGACGGCGTGGACGCGCGAGCACCCACAACCGTCATCGTCGGCGGCAGGCTGAGGCTAGGCTACGGGCCTCAACTCCGCCTCTCCTCGATGTAGTGGGTCTGGGAAAGGTTGCTCGTCGCTGACGAACTGCAGCGACACCGAATTGATGCAATAGCGCAGGCCCGATGGCCGTGGGCCATCAGGAAAGACGTGGCCCTGGTGGCTGTCGCACCGGGCGCATCGGGTTTCGGTGCGGGTCATCCCATAGCTGCGGTCGACGATGGCGTGGACGTGCGCCTCATCGTAGGGGGTGGTGAACGAGGGCCAGCCGGTGCCACTCTCGAACTTCGCCTTGGCCCGGAACAACGGCAGGCCGCAGAGGCGGCAGCAGTAGGCGCCGGCGGTCTTGTTGTTCAACAGGCCGCCGCAGAACGGGGCCTCGGTGCCGTGGTTCAACAGCACCCTGCGCTCTTCCCCCGTCAGCGTGGCCTCAAGCGAGCGGCGCTCGGCAGAAGACGGGGGCGTGAGGTCGAAGCCGGCGGCGGACCGCGCCGTCGGTACGATGTGGGTGCCATCAGGCGTCATGTCGGATCCTCTCGAAGACGGTTGGCCAGATATAAGAGCTGTCGTCGGGTTCACCATTAACGCTCCGGTCAAGGCGAGCCGCTAGACTGCGGGATGAATTGGGGGCGGCGTCCGGCCACCTGCCAGAGGAGCGATGCCATGCCGATGTCGGCCGTCGACCTGGAGGCGAGCCTGCGCTCAGCTTTTCCGGATGGCGAGATCCTGATCGACGATCTGGCCGGCGACGGCGACCACTATCGCGCCCGGATCGTCAGCACCGCCTTCAACGGCCTGTCGCGCGTCCGCCAGCATCAGCTGGACTACGCAGCGCTGCAGGGCCGCATGGGGGGCGAACTGCACGCCCTGGCGCTCGAGACCGTGGCGCGGGAGGCCTGACGTATTGCGCTACCGCCCCTACACCAGCACCGGCCTGTCGAGCTCGGCGATCACGCTGTCGCTCGTCCCTGGCGCGCCAGCCGCCGACGCCTACAAGCTTGTGTGCGCCGCCCTGGAATGCGGCGTCAACAGCTTCAGCTTCACGGCGGGCGACGTAGGCGCAGCGGAAGCCGTTCGCCAGGCGGTGGCGCTGACCGGTCGGCGTTTGCTGATCCTTATGCTGCGGCTCGATCTGGCGGGAGCGCCGTTCGAGCGCCAGGTGCGCAACGCGCTATCTGCGAGCGGGGCGACCTATCTGGACGCCGTGATGCTGGATCTGCCCGAGCCCGGACTGCTGTCGCCAGGCGGATGGGCTGAGCTGGAGGCTATTCGCGCAGCTCGCTTGACCACGCGGTTGGCGATCGCCACCGAAGGAGCCGCCGCCGACGCCTATCTGGCTGCGGCGGATTTCGACGTGCTCGCCATCCGGTACAGCATCTGCTCCGGCTGGCCGGAACGAAACCTGCTGAAGCAGGCAGCTCAGCGAGGCATGACGATCCTGGGGCATGGCTACCACGTGGCGAGCGACGGCGCCTCGCCTTCACCGGCGCCGGCGAGGGGCTTGGGCCGCTTCATGCGCCGGCCGGTGGCGGCGTCGGCGGAAGTCTACGCCTTCCTTGACCAGGCTGCCGGCTGGACTGCGGAGCAGATCACCCTGGCCTACGCCTTGACCGAGCCCGGCCTCGCCAGCGTGATGGTCGAACCCAAGGCGCCTAACGCCCTGGAGGCGCTTGCCGCGGCAGTGGAGCGGGAGCTTCCCGCAGGCGTAGCGGCGCAGATCGAGATCGCGCGTTTCGCCGCCACCAGCCGCCAAAGCGTGGCGTGATGGCGGGGGTGGCTTGATGTAGGGCGTCGGTGGGCCTAGCTCATGGCCTGCCGCTCGCCCAGGAGGCTCTGGCCGTCATGACCGACACCCTTTCCACCGCCGCTTCCCAAGGCTCAGTCGACGGCTTCATCGCCAAGACGATCCAGGAGCATCCCGTCGTCGTGTTCATGAAGGGCGTTCCCGACCAGCCCAAGTGCGGATTTTCCTCGCTGGTGGTCCAGATCCTGGACCACCTCGGGGTGGACTTCGTCGGTGTCGATGTCCTGCAGGACGAAAGCCTCCGCCAGGGCGTAAAGGCGTTCAGCGACTGGCCGACGATCCCGCAGCTGTATGTGAAAGGCGAGTTTGTCGGCGGCTCCGACATCGTACGCGAGATGTTCCAGTCGGGCGAGCTTAAGCCCATGCTCACCGAGAAGGGCGTCCTCGCCGCATCCGCCTGAGACTTATACCGGCCAGGTCCTCGTAGGGGATTTGCTGGGTTGATCGGGGCGGACCGCGCGAGCGGTTCGCCTTTTTCTATGCAGCAGTAAAAATACACTACTTCCTGCTCGTCACAGATTAAAATAGTCGTACATCCAACACAATCTTGCCGTTTGAAGCCGTAGTTTGTCTTAAATGCTAATAAAAAGGTGTGGCGAGAAGATCACGATCGTTCCTGGTTGATCAATCAACTGAGTGCGCTGCAGCAACAAGGTCGCAAGCGCCACGTTCTCGCCTTCGGGAGCGGGATAGCTGTTGATCGTACCAAGAGGAATTTGTCAGTGAAGTTAGCTGCTTTTACCGCGCTCGCCGCGTGCGTCGTCGCCATGCCTGCCGCCGCCCAGGGACTTGGCTCTCTAACCGACCCTCAGACCTACCTTCGGGGCGGGTATGTGGAGGCGGAGGGCGGCTCGACCTTCCAGGGCGCCACGACGGAGTTCAACAGCCTGCAAGGCGTGGGCGCCGACAGCGGCTCGGGTCATTTTCGGCCCGGTTACTTCGGGGGGGCCATCTTCGGGCACAAACTGGCCCCGGGACTGGCCGTGGAGTTGGAGGGCGTCTACCTGACCAACCGCTATGACCGAAGCACAGAACTGCTGCAGCAGACCAGCGGCCGGAGCCGCACCTACGGCGGCCTGGCCAACCTGAAGTTCGAGCTTCCCTATGACTACCATGTGACCCACCGGTTCGCCGTCACGCCCTATGTGGCCGCCGGCGCGGGATACGGCCAGACGGACTACCGCACCGGCTTCGCAGGGACCTCGTATCTGAATGACGGCCAGTCGGGTTTCATGTGGCAGGCGAAGGCGGGCCTGGAGATCAAGACGGGCACTCCGATCTCGTTCGACCTCGGCTACCGCTATCTTGGTACGCCGGACTACCACCAGGACTTCATCGGTCCGAACGGCGGCGACTCCTTTGAGCTGAGGTCGCATGTGCAGACGGCGACCGCCGGGATCAAATACACCTTCTAGCAACGGAGCGGCGCGTTTCCCCGAACGCGCCGCTCTCGCAAACCATGGTCAAGCCGGTCGGATGGCTGAGGTCACCCGCCCGGCCCTCAAGGAAGGGTTCAGCGACCCTTGCGCATAGCCACGTCGCGGGTCAGGAGACGGGCATGTCTCGCCCCTGCATGTCGGTCCTCCTAGCCGCAGCCTTGTCGGTCGGGAGCGCGCACGCAGCGGAACCGCCCGGCAAGCCCGCAGCGCCGTACATCAGGCTGCAGCCGATCGGCTTTCCGGCGATCGTGCATGGCCGGCTGGTGAACTACGTTTTTGTCGATGTCAGGCTGTTGCTGGCCAAGGGAGCCGACGCTGCGCGTCTGCAGGATCGCGAACCGTTCCTGCGCGACGCCCTCGTGCGCGCCGCCACGCGCACACCGTTCAATCCCCCCGAAGACGGGGTTCATCTCGACGAGGTGAAATTGAAGGCGCAGGTGATGCGAGCCGCGGCGTCGGAGATGGGAGCAGGCAAGGTTTCCGGCGTAGAAATCCTCTC
>CAXTRP010000166.1:0-6873 GCA_964246615.1 uncultured Caulobacteraceae bacterium
ATCGGCGGCGCGACGCGGCTGCCCTTCCTTTGGGTGCTGCTGGGCATCTTGGGCGGCGTGGGCGCCTGGGGCCTGGTCGGGCTGTTCCTTGGACCCGCGATCCTGGCGGCCCTCATTCTGCTCTGGCGCGAATGGGTCGGCTCGCAAAAGGGACCGATCAACCCGTCGCCGCAGGACGTTTGAGAAAGCGACGCCTCAGCCGTCGGAGAATCCGAACGGTGCGCTGGTGCGGCGCATGTCGTCCTTCAGGATCTGCCGCCCGATCGGGGGCGCTGAGCGGGCGGCGCACTCGCTCCGGTGGCAGAGCCGGCAGGTGATGCCGATCGGCGTGGCGCTGGAGGCGCCGCCATCGCGGCCGTCCTGGGTGTAGATCAGGCGATGGGCGTCTTCGGCCGCGCAGCCCAGCGCGATCGCGCGGTCAACCCGCGGTCGCCCGAACCCCCCTCCCCCCGCCGTCACCGTTCGGGCGATGGAGAAGAAGCGCTGGCCATCGGGCAGTTCCAGCCACTGCGTCATGATCTGGCGCGGCTTGCGGAAAGCTTGGTGTACGCTCCATAGCGGACAACCGCCGCCGTGCCGGGCGAACGGAAAGCCTGCTCCGTCCAATCGCTTGGACACGTTGCCAGCCTCGTCCACCCGAATGAAGAAGAAGGGCACCCGCGCCTGCCCAGGCTTCTGCAGCGTGGTGAGGCGATGAGCGGTCTGCTCGAAACTGGTCCCGAACTGGCGGCCGAGCGCCTCCACGTCGTAGCGCCGCGTCTCCGCAGCCCTGGCGAAAACGCCATAGGGCATGAGGAAGGCCGCCGCCGCATAGCCGGCCAAGGCCCGGCGGGCGAGCCGCTCTCCACCGTCGCTGGCGAAGGTCGAACCCGCTAGCGACGCCGCGATGTCTTCTCCCAACTCAAGGTAAGCCAGTTGCAGCGCCAGTTGGAAGCTCTGGCTGGCGGCGTCCAGCTCATCGTCAAGCAGGATTTCCCGGCGGTGCCGGTCCAGCCGCCGCATCGAGCCGACCATGACGCTGGGCGGAAGCCGCCGCACCCGCAAGTCGTGGCGCGCCTTCAGATAGCCGAGGAGGCCGCCTTGCTCGCCGGCGATCCTCGCCATCCGCTCGGCGGCGTCGTCCAGGCTGGGAAAGCTGTTGCGGCGCGCGCTGAGGAAACGCCGCGACTCCGCCACGGGATCGACCGCTTCGAAGGTCGGATCGTCTCCCCCGCCCCGTTCGGCGCCTCGGTCCGCCAGCGCCAGCTGCTCCTCCTGGTAGGCGGTGTAGAGACGGAGGAAGGCGTCGGTGACGCCCGGAAAGTTGCTCGTGACGTCGCCGGCTTCCAAAGCGTCGAGATCGATATCGGCGAACAACGGGTCCTTGAGCGCGGCGCGTAGGCGGCCTGGATCGTCCGAGCCGGCCTGGCCGGCCAGCGCCGCCACATCGACCTGATAGGTCTGCGCCAGACGCAGCAGCAGCTCTGCAGTGAGCGGACGCTGATTGCGCTCCAGCAGGGCGACGTAGGACGCCGAGATGCCAAGATCGGTGGCCATGTCGTTCTGCGTCAGCCCGCGATCGCGCCTCAGCCGCCGCAGGCTCGGCCCGACATAGAGACGCCGTTCGGCACGAGGCATCAGCCTTCGTACAACCGTACAAGTTTATCTGTAAAGTCTGTACGACTTGACTGCGAGCGGCCTTCCTGGCGGCTACTCAGGAACGTACCCGATGTGCACCGACCTCATTCGGATCGTACGCCCATGGCCTATCAAGACCACATCATCGAGATGACCCAGCTCGTGAAGAGCAAGGCCGGTCCCTGGAGCGGCATCGCGCCTGAGGCCGTGGCCCGCATGCGGCTGCAGAACCGCTTCAAGACCGGGCTGGAGATCGCCCGCTACACCGCCGACATCATGCGCGCCGACATGGCCGCCTACGACGCCGATCCGGCGAACTACACCCAGTCGCTGGGCTGCTGGCACGGCTTTATCGGCCAGCAGAAGATGATCTCGATCAAGAAGCACTTCGGCTCCACCAAGGGCAGGTACCTCTATCTGTCCGGCTGGATGGTGGCGGCGATGCGCTCGGAGTTCGGGCCCCTGCCCGACCAGTCGATGCACGAGAAGACGTCGGTGCCGGCGCTGATCGAGGAGCTCTACACCTTCCTGCGCCAGGCCGATGCGCGCGAGCTGGACGTCCTGTTCCGCCAGATCGACGCCGCCCGCGTCGCCGGCGACACGGCCAAGGAAGAGGCGCTGATCGAGGAGGTCGACGGCTTCACCACCCATGTCGTGCCGATCATCGCCGACATCGACGCGGGCTTCGGCAACGCCGAGGCGACCTACCTGCTGGCCCGCAAGATGATCGAGGCGGGCGCCTGTGCGCTGCAGATCGAGAACCAGGTCTCCGACGAGAAGCAGTGCGGCCACCAGGACGGCAAGGTCACCGTGCCCCACGAGGACTTCCTCGCCAAGGTGCGGGCCTGCCGCTACGCCTTCCTGGAACTCGGCGTCGAGAACGGGATCATCGTCACCCGCACCGATTCGCTGGGCGCTGGCCTGACCAAGCAGATCGCCGTCAGCCACACGCCGGGCGATCTTGGCGACCGCTACAACAGCTTCCTGGACTGCGAGGAGGTGGAGGCTCGCGATCTCGCAAACGGCGACGTGATCTTGAACCGCAACGGCAAGCTGCTGCGGCCCAAGCGCCTGCCGAGCAACCTGTTCCAGTTCCGCAGCGGTTCAGGCGCCGACCGCTGCGTGATGGACTGCATCGCCTCGCTCGACAACGGCGCAGACCTGTTGTGGATCGAGACCGAGAAGCCCCACGTGGAGCAGATCGCATCCATGATGGACCGGGTGCGCGAGGTCTATCCGACGGCGAAGCTCGTTTACAACAACTCGCCCTCGTTCAACTGGACGCTGAACTTTCGCCAGCAGGTCTATGACGCCTGGAAGGCCGAGGGGAAGGACGTCTCGCCCTTCGACCGCGCCAAGCTGATGAGCGTGGACTATGACGCGACTGAGCTAGCCAACGAGGCCGACGAGCGTATCCGCACCTTCCAGGCCGACAGCGCCAAGCGGGCGGGCATCTTCCACCACCTGATCACCCTGCCGACCTACCACACCGCAGCCCTGTCCACCGACAACCTGGCCCGGGACTACTTCGGCTCCCAAGGCATGCTGGGTTACGTCAAGCAGGTGCAACGCCAGGAACTTCGTCAGGGCATCGCCTGCGTGCGCCACCAGAACATGAGCGGCTCGGACCTCGGCGACGAGCACAAGGGCTATTTCGGCGGTGAGGCGGCGCTGAAGGCTGGCGGCGTGCACAACACGATGAACCAGTTCGCCTGACCAGAGCGCCTCTAGGACGGCGAGGCAAAAAGGGGCGAACGGTTTCAGCGGCTTCCGGAATGCTGACGTGATCAGGGAGCTTTCCACCACCCTCGCTTGACGCCTTCCGGACGGTCTGCGACAGCCTGAGGACGGCCTAGGCGGCTAGCTCAGTTGGTCAGAGCGTCTGGTTTACACCCAGAAGGTCGTGGGTTCGAGCCCCTCGCCGCCTACCGGCAACCCTCGCCTGCCTGCTGCGATCCGCTGCATGGGATGCACATAGCGGCGCTTCAGCCGTGTCCCTCGTCATCCGCGCCGCCACGTCACGGTGCATGATGAGCGGGCGGCGCCAAAGATAGCAGCGCTCGACCGGCTCAGACTAACCTGTAAGCTGTACGCGATTGCGAGCGGAGGCGAGTCCGGCGAGATAGCAAGGCGGGAGACGGACGATGCTTGGCTATATCGCGCCTTTGGTGCTGGTCGTCGCGCTTTTCGTGGGCGCTCAGCTGGCGTTCCAGCACCTATGGCTTTCGATCCTGGTGACCGCGGGCGTCGCGCTGCTACTCCCCTATGGCGATCTCCAAGGCAAACCCCTGGTCATGCGGGCGATCGACCTGCCGAAAACGATCAGGAGCCGCAAACGTCGCCACTTGCGACGCCATCGCTACACCTGATCCAATCTTGACGGGCCCAGCGGCCCCGGCCCGGACGTCGACATCTTGGCCATGGCGTCAGCGGAGCGGGCGCAGCCCGTCCATCAGAAGGTCCAACACGCGGCGGCGCTGGGCGGGATCGAGCGTGGCTGCTGTCATGAGCACGAGACCGGCCAGGCTGACGGTTACATCGTCGGGCTCCACGTCGCCGCGGATCGTCCCGTCCGCCGCGCCCGCAGCGAGGAAACAGGCCACGGCCTCGCGAATCCTTACGCGGGTGTCTGAAGCCGCGCTCGCCCGCGAGGTAAGGGCGACGCGCAGGGCGTCGTGCATGGCGTGCTTGGTGGCGACGAAGCGCGTGTAACGATCCATCCACGTGCGCAAGGCGTCGAAGGCGGGGTGAGCGCTCAGCAGGAGCGTTGCTTCCACCGCAAGGGCGTCCAGTTCCGCGTGGTAGACCGCCTCCACCAAGGCTTCACGCGTGGGGAAGTGCCGGTACAAGGTGGCGATCCCTGTTCCGGCCGCCTGCGCTACGCTCTCCAGCGACACGTCTTCGTCGCCGACTGCGAAACGATCCCGGGCCGCGGCGACGAGGCGCTCGCGGTTCCTGGCCGCATCAGCCCGCAGCCGGATAGGCTTTGACAAACGGAGGAGCCTCCGATTACAGCGGAGCCGGAGCGGCCGCCTTGGCCGTCGTTATCACGAGACGTGCGCCGATGCTTCAAGACACGCGAACGGTCCCGCCCCCGGGCGGCGTCTATCGGCTGGGCGCACACGAGGTGGCGCGGGTCGGCTACGGGGCGATGCAGCTCAGGCGCGGCGCCTCCGATCCCGCGGCCGCGCTGGCGGTGCTAGAGCGCGCGATCGAACGAGGCGTCGATCACCTTGATACGGCGCAGTTCTACGGCGACGGCTTTGTCAACGGCTTGATCCGCCAGGTGCTGCGGCCAGGGCGCAAGGTGATCGTCGCCACAAAGGTTGGGGCCGACGCCGATCCGCAGGCGAAAATCCCGATCAGGCTGGCCCAACGCCCAGAGCAGTTGCGCGCCAGCGTGGAGGACAACCTCGCCAGCCTGGGCGTGGAGCACATCGCCCTGGTCTACCTGCGTCGCGCCGACGTGGGACCCGGGCTCACGGCCGAGGGTGACCAGGTGGTCGATATCGATGACCAAATGGCGGCGATGATCGCCATGCGTGAGGAGGGCAAGATCGGAGCCATTGGCCTAAGCGCGGTGGATCTCGACCGCTTCAACCGGGCTCGCCCTGCCGGCGTCGCCTGCGTCCAGAACGCCTATAATCTCGCCGACCGCCGCTTCGAAGACATGCTCGGGCTCTGTCTCGCGCACGGGATCGCGTGGGCGCCCTTCTTCCCGCTGGGCGGCGGGGCCGGGAGCGCTGCGCCACTCGGGCCCAGGGTCATCGAGCTGCCCCAAGTTACCGCCCTCGCACAACAGATCGGCGCCACGCCGACGCAGGTTGGACTGGCGTGGCTGCTGCACCACGCCGCCAACACGCTGCTCATTTCAGGAACAGCGAGCCTTACGCACCTGGAGGAGAACTTAGGCGCGGCCTCGGTGAGGCTTGACGATGCTGCGATGGCGAAACTCGACGCACTCGGCGCGGCCCCAACCTGACCACCCTTTGAAGACGTCGCAGCTATCGCCCGTCCGGCCGTAAGAACTTGGCTGTCGCTCGTCAGATGTGGATGCCGCCGGCGACCTCGATCCGCTGGGCGTTGACCCAGCCGAAGTCGTCGGAGAGCAGCCCGGCGATCACCGGCCCGACATCCTCCGGCAGCCCGGCGCGGCCCAGCGCCGTGTGCGCGGCCAACGCCTTGTTGACCTCGGGATTGTCGCGGACGATCCCGCCGCTGAAATCGGTGGCGATCGGCCCCGGCGCGACGACGTTCACCGCGATCCGGCGCGGCGCCAGCTCGAGCGCCATGTTGCGGGTCAAGGCCTCCACGGCCGCCTTGATCGGCCCGTAGCCGATGCGTCCCGCCATGGCGAAACGGGCGAGTCCCGAGGAAATGTTCACGATGCGACCGCCATCGTTGATCAGCGGCAGGAGCTTCTGGGTGAGGAAGACCACGCCCTTGAAGTGGACGTTGTAGAGCTCGTCCAGCTCCGGCTCAGTGATCGTCTCCAGGCTCCGATTGGATGACGTGCCGGCGTTGTTGACCAGGAAGTCGAGACGCTCCGCGCCCATCTTGGCCAAGGCGTCCCTGACCTCGCTCACAAACCGGTCAAACGACGGCGTGTCACCCACGTCGAGCTGCAGGGCGATGGCCGGCGCACCCGCCTCGGCGGCCAGCGCCACCACGGTGTCGGCTTCCGTACGCCCGGTGTTGTAGGTGAGGATGGAGCGGACGCCGCGCGCTGCGAGACGAAGAACCGTGTCACGTCCGATACCCCGGCCGCCGCCGGTGATCAGGGCTATTTTACTGTTCGCCATAGGTGCGCATTCCATCGGGTCAGGGGCCTCGGCGCGAAGCCCGCGTCTTGATCATGCCGGATAGCCGCCAGCGACTGAATGCCGGAGCCCGTCAACTTCTTGCCCATTCCTGCTTCGCACGGTAGACGCGCCTACTGTGAACGCGGCGGGAACCGGATCGAACGTGGACCAACTGGCGCAAGCGATCATGCGCTACACCCAACGTGTTGCGGGCGAGAGCCCGATCGCGACGGCGATCGACGGTATGGTGATCATGCGCTCGGATCGGCCCAAATCGCCGAGCCACCTGATCTTCAAGCCGTCCATGTGCATCGTCGCCCAAGGCGCCAAGTGGGCGAGTTTCGGCGGCGATCAGCTCGTCTATCGCACGGGTCAGGCCCTGGTGATCGGCGTTGAGACGCCCTCCGTCGGGCGAGTGACGGAGGCCAGTCCTGACGAGCCTTGCCTCGTCCTG
>CAXTRP010000167.1:0-6873 GCA_964246615.1 uncultured Caulobacteraceae bacterium
GAAGTGGTCGGAGACGAAGGTGACGATGGAGCCCAGCACCACCACCACGATGGCGCCGACCACCTTGTTCACCGCCAGCAGCACGATGGCGGCAATTCCGAAGGCCACGCCCGCACCGAACGGCACCATGGCTAGGAGCGCTGTCAGCAGGCCGAACAGCGTGGCGTGCGGGACGCCGACGATGAAGTAGGTGACGCCCAGAATCAGACCTTCCACAAGCCCCACCAGCACCAGTCCATTCACGGTGCCATGGATCGACAGCATCAGCTGGCGGCCGACGTCCTCGCCGGCGAGGCCGAACGCCCGGCGGGCGGCCACCCGAAACTGGTGCAAGACTTCTTCCGCCTCGCGCAGGAGCAGGAACAGGGCGAGCAGCATGAAGCCGAGCAGCACCAGTCTGTGCAGCGCTTCGGACCCGATCTTGCGGCCCGTGCTCAGCAGCCCGCCCTGCAGCGTACGTGAGGTAATGTCCGATATCTGTCCGGGCTGGCCCAGGTTGGCCTGCCACCAGGCGACCAGCTTGGGACCGTAGGGAAGCTTGCCGAGCAGGGCTGGCGCCGGGATGCCGGATTGCCGCACCTGCTGCACCCAGGCGGCGACACTGTGGGCGTCGTGCGCCACGGGCAGGGCGACCAGGGTGACCGGTACGACGAAGATGAGCAGGATCGCCAGCACGACCGCGGCGGGCAGCAAGCCCTTCCTGTGCTTGGGCCAACGCTTGGCCGCACGGTTGAACAGCGGCCAGACGCCGATGGCGAACACCACCGCCCATGCCAACGAGGGCAGAAACTCGTGCAGGGTATATATACCGCCCAGCAGGAGGATGCCGGCGGCCACCAGGCTCGCCCGGGTCTGGGCCGGCGACATCGGAACGCCCTCGGTCAGTGTCCAGGTTCCTGGTTCGTCGCTCGTCTGCTTCGCCGCCACGTGGGTCCCCGTATCGTCAGCCCGCCGCTGCTTAGCATCAGCGCGAGCGCCGGGCGTTCGGTAATTTTGCAGTTACCCGTACAGCCCTCATGTTCACTGCGCGAGGCGGCGATCGTTCTCGGCTCAGACGTCGATCGGTTGCCCGCGTTTCGCACTCATGCTATCGCCCGTCGACCCTGGGGAGGCAGCTGCGTCCGCAGGCTTTTCTCGTGCGCCGATCATCGCTCGCCACCGTCGCTGACGGCCGGGACGGTCAGGGCGGCGCGGCAGACCGGGCGATATTGGATTGGCTGACGACCCCAGACACGCGGATGTGGGCGCGCGCTATGCGCAGGCGCTTTACGACCTAGCCGAGCAGGACGGCGCCGTGGCGGCCGTGGAGGCTGATCTGCGTGGGCTGGATCAGGCGCGCGCCGACAGTCCCGACTTCCGCCGCCTGCTCGACTCGGCGGTCATCGGTCATGAGGACAAGGCGAGAGGGCTGCTGGCGATCGCCGATGCGGCTCAGGTCTCAAGCCTCACCCGCAAGTTCCTGGGCCTGTTAGGCGGCAACGGCCGGGTGGCCGCGCTCCCGGCGGTGGCGTCTGCGTTCCGGCGGATCGCTGCCGAAAAGCGCGGGGCCACGGCCGCCGAGGTCGTCACCGCCATCGCCTTGACGCCTGCGCAGCGTGACGGGATCGCTGCGGCTCTGCGCCAGGCCATCGGCCGTGACCCGGAGATGATCATGCGGGTGGACCCCTCGATCCTTGGCGGCCTGCGGGTCAAGGTGGGCTCGCGCCTGTTCGACGCGTCGCTCCGCACCCGTCTCGACCAGATGAGATTCGCGCTCCGGCGCGCGTAAGACAAACACAAGATCAAGAGTAGTCACGATGGACATCCGCGCAGCCGAAATCTCAGCCATCCTGAAGTCCCAGATCGCCAACTTCGGCGAAGAGGCGGACGTGTCCGACGTCGGGCAGGTGCTGTCGGTGGGCGACGGCATTGCGCGCATCTACGGGCTGGACAACGTCCAGGCCGGCGAGATGGTGGAGTTCCCCAAGGCCGGGGTGAAGGGCATGGCCCTGAACCTGGAGCGCGACAACGTCGGCGCAGTGATCTTCGGTGACGACAAGAACATCGGCGAGGGCGACGAGGTTCGCCGCCTTTCCGAGATCGTGGACGTGCCGGTGGGCAGGGGTCTGCTCGGCCGCGTCGTCAACCCGCTGGGTGAGCCCATCGACGGCAAGGGCCCGCTGGAGAACGTCGCAGAACGTCGGCGCGTGGACGTCAAGGCGCCGGGCATCATCCCGCGCAAGTCCGTGCACGAGCCAGTGCAGACGGGCCTCAAGGCCATCGACACCCTGATCCCCGTCGGCCGCGGCCAGCGCGAGCTGATCATCGGCGACCGCCAGACCGGCAAGACGGCTGTCGCCATCGACGCCATCTTGAACCAGAAGTCGGTGAACGCCGGGACCGACGAGAAGGCCAAGCTCTACTGCATCTACGTGGCCATCGGCCAGAAGCGCTCCACCGTCGCCCAGATCGTGCGCACCCTGGAGGAGCATGGGGCCATGGACTACACCATCGTGGTCTCCGCCACGGCGTCCGAGCCCGCGCCGCTGCAGTTCCTGGCGCCCTTCGCCGGCTGCGCCATGGGCGAGTGGTTCCGCGACAACGGCATGCACGCCCTGATCGTCTATGACGACCTGTCCAAGCAGGCCGTCGCTTACCGGCAGATGAGCCTGCTGCTGCGTCGCCCGCCGGGTCGCGAGGCCTATCCGGGCGACGTCTTCTACCTGCATAGCCGCCTGCTGGAGCGCGCCGCCAAGCTGAACGAAGACAACGGCTCCGGATCGCTGACCGCCCTGCCGATCATCGAGACCCAGGCCAACGATGTCTCGGCCTATATCCCCACCAACGTCATCTCCATCACCGACGGGCAGATCTTCCTGGAGACCGACCTCTTCTACCAGGGCATTCGACCTGCAGTGAACGTCGGCATCAGCGTCAGTCGGGTGGGCTCCTCCGCTCAGATCAAGGCCATGAAGACGGTGGCCGGCGCGATCAAGGGCGAGCTGGCCCAGTACCGGGAAATGGCGTCCTTCGCCAAGTTCGGGTCCGACCTGGATACGGCAACCCAGCGCCTGCTGGCTCGGGGCGAGCGGCTGACCGAGCTGCTGAAGCAGCCTCAGTACCAACCCTTCCCCGTGGAAGAGCAGGTGGCGGTGATCTATGCCGGCACCCGCGGCTATCTGGACAAGATCCCGGTGAACAAGATCGGGCCTTTCCAGGAGGCGCTGATCGCCAAGCTGAAGTCCAGCTATCCGCAATTCCTCGACGGCGTCCGCACCCAGAAGGCGCTGACCCCCGAATTGGAAGGGCAACTTAAAGAGGCGCTCGACAGCCAGATACCCGCGTTCGCTGCGTAAGGTATGCCGACGATTGCGGAGAAGCGTCGAGAGGAGCGAGTAAAGCTACTAGCGGCGGCGGTTTCCAACCTTGGCGTCGCCGCTATCGTGGCCGGGTTCATCAGTCCTGCGCTGGGCGGCAAGTTCAAGGGCGCCATCGGCGTGGAAGCCTTTATAGCTGGTTTCGCTCTTCACGTCGTAGCCCAGTTGCTCCTGCGCTATGTGGTAAGAACGCCAGGTGTGATGGCGAAGCCGGAGGGCGACGTATGACGTGGCAGGAAGTCTGGTTTGTCGCAGGAGCTCCCCTGGCAGGTTTTCTGATGATCGTCGCGACCTTCATAATCATCCGGCTTGACGAGCGGCCGCATAAGAAAAGGAAGCCCTGAGGTCATGGCCAGCCTGAAGGAGATGCGCAATCGGATCGGAAGCGTGAAGGCCACGCAGAAGATCACGAAGGCGATGCAGATGGTGGCGGCGGCCAAGCTGCGCCGGGCGCAGGAGGCGGCGGAGAACGCGCGCCCCTACGCGAGCCGCATGGCCAGCGTCATCGCCAACCTGGCGGGCGGCGTGTCCGGCGATGGCGCGCCCCGGCTGCTGGTCGGCACGGGTCGCGACGACCGGCACCTGATCGTGGTGGCGACGGCCGACCGCGGCCTGGCCGGCGGCTTCAACTCCGGCGTGGCGCGCGCGGCGCGGGAGCGGATCGGCGCGCTCCTCGCCCAGGGCAAGGACGTGCGGATCATCTGCATCGGCCGCAAGGGTCGCGACGTGCTGCGCCGCGTCTATGGCGAGCGCATCCTGCACACCTACGAGGTCGCGTCCGCCAAGACCCTGACGCTGGACGTGGTCCAGCCCATCGCCGCCGAAATCCTGTCCCGCTTCGAGGCGGGGGAGGCCGACGTGGTCACCCTGTTCTACTCACGCTACCGGTCCGTCATCAGCCAGGTGCCGAGCGCGCGCCGGTTGATTCCGGCCGAGGTCCAGGCCGATGCGGCCGCCCGAACGGACCTGAAGGGCGGCGTCTACAGCTATGAGCCGGATGAGGCTTCGATCCTGGAGACGCTGCTGCCGCGCAACCTTGCGGTGCAGCTGCTGGCCGCCATGCTGGAGAACCAGGCCGGCTTCTACGCGGCGCAGATGAGCGCCATGGACAATGCGACCCGCAACGCCGGCGACCTCATCGCCAGCCTCACCTTGCAGTACAACCGCTCACGCCAGGCGCAGATCACCAAGGAGCTGATCGAGATCATCTCCGGCGCCGAAGCTCTTTGAAGGCCGCACACCCATGACCATCCAGCAGCCCATCAACCCCGACACCAACGCCCGGGGCCGCATCGCCCAGGTCATCGGCGCTGTGGTCGACATCGAGTTCGAGGGGCGCCTGCCGGCCCTGCTGAACGCGTTGGAGACCACCAACACCGACCAGAAGACCGGTCAGCCCTTCCGCCTCGTGTTCGAGGTGGCCCAGCATCTGGGCGAGAACATGGTGCGCGCCATCGCCATGGACACCACCGAAGGTCTGGTGCGCGGCCAGCCTGTCACCGACACCGGTGCGCCCATCCGCGTACCCGTCGGTCCCGCAACACTGGGCCGCATCATGAACGTGATCGGCGAACCCATCGACGAGGGCGGCCCAATCCTGACCGACCTGCGTCGCGGCATCCACGCCGAGGCCCCGTCCTTCGCCGATCAGGCGTCGTCCACTGAGGTGATGGTGACGGGGATCAAGGTCATCGACCTGATCTGCCCCTATACCAAGGGCGGCAAGGTCGGCCTGTTCGGCGGCGCGGGCGTGGGCAAGACCGTGACCATGCAGGAGCTGATCAACAACATCGCCAAGGCCTATGGCGGCTATTCCGTGCTGGCGGGTGTGGGCGAACGCACCCGTGAGGGCAACGACCTCTATCACGAGATGATCGAGTCCGGCGTGAACACCGCGGGCGGGGGCGAAGGATCACGCTGCGCGCTCGTCTACGGCCAGATGAACGAACCTCCGGGCGCCCGCGCCCGGGTGGCGCTGTCGGGTCTTTCCATCGCCGAGTATTTCCGTGACGAGGAGGGCAAGGACGTGCTGCTCTTCATCGACAACATCTTCCGCTTCACGCAAGCCGGCTCGGAAGTGTCGGCGCTGCTCGGCCGCATTCCATCGGCTGTGGGTTATCAGCCGACGCTGGCCACCGAGATGGGCAACCTGCAGGAGCGCATCACCTCCACCAACAAGGGCTCGATCACCTCGATCCAGGCCATCTACGTGCCGGCCGACGACCTGACCGACCCCGCGCCCGCCACCTCCTTCGCCCACCTGGACGCGACCACGGTGCTCTCGCGGGATATCGCCGCCCAGGCCATCTTCCCAGCCATCGATCCCCTCGACAGCACCTCGCGTATCCTGGACCCCCAGGTGATCGGCGAGGAGCACTACGCGGTGGCCCGCCGGGTGCAGGAGATCCTGCAGTCCTACCGCTCGCTGAAGGACATCATCGCGATCCTCGGCATGGACGAGCTGTCGGAGGAGGACAAGCTGACGGTCGCCCGCGCCCGCAAGATCCAGCGGTTCCTGTCCCAGCCCTTCTTCGTGGCCGAGCAGTTCACCAACCAGCCCGGCAAGTTCGTCGAGCTGGCCGACACCATCCGCTCCTTCAAGGCGATCTGCGACGGCCAGTACGACCACCTCCCCGAAGCCGCCTTCTACATGGTCGGCGCGATCGAAGAGGCGGTGGAAAAGGCCGAGAAGCTGGCGGCGGGGGCGTAATGGCCAAGTTCCACTTCTCCCTCGTCGCGCCCGAGCGTGAACTCTTCGCCGGCGAGGTCGACCAGGTCGACGCGCCGGGGACGGAGGGCGACTTCGGCGTGCTGGCGGGCCACGAGCCCTTCATGACCACGCTGCGCCCCGGCGAGGTGATCGTGCGCGACGGCTCGACCCGCCGCATCTTCACCCTGCAGGGCGGCTTCGCCGACGTGACGCCCGAAAGCTTCACGCTCCTGGCCGAACACGCCACTGAGGTCGGCCTGTCGAGCTGACGGCGGCTAGTCAGCCCTCTCCCCGGAGGGGAGAGGGTTACGCTACGAACTACTCGCCCTTGGCGGCCGAGTTGTTCTGGCGTTCGGCGATGCGGGCGGACTTTCCGCGGCGGTCGCGGAGGTAGTAGAGCTTGGCGCGGCGCACCGCACCGCGGCGCTTCACCTCGATGGACTCGATATTGGGGGAGACGGTGGGGAACACCCGCTCAACCCCTTCGCCGAAGCTGATCTTGCGAACGGTGAAGTTCTCCTGCACGCCAGCCCCGGCGCGCGCGATGCACACGCCTTCAAAAGCCTGCACGCGCTCGCGCTCGCCTTCCTTGATCCGCACGTTGACGCGGAGCGTGTCGCCAGGCTGGAAGTCCGGCACGCCGCCGCGCTTCTCGGTCAGGCGGGCGGCCTCTTCGGCTTCCAGGGTCTGCAGCATGTTCATGGTCTAAGTCCTTCTCGCTGACTGTAGGGCTTCAGCCGCCCTTTGCCTGTTCATTGGCGAGATGCGCCGCCCAGAGATCAGGCCGCCGCTCCCGCGTCGCGTCTT
>CAXTRP010000168.1:0-6815 GCA_964246615.1 uncultured Caulobacteraceae bacterium
GGCCCGATCATCGAGCGAGGTGAACGGCTCATCCAGCAGCAGGATCTGGGGCGATACCGCCAGCGCGCGCGCCAGGGCCACGCGCTGGCGTTGGCCGCCGGATAGCTGGGACGGGTGGCGGTCGCCGAGACCCTTCAGCTCCACCAGGGCCAGCAGCGCCTCCACGCGGGCGGCGCGTTCGGCCGCGGTCGGGCGTTCGCGGCGGGGTTTCACGTCGAGACCGAAGGCGATGTTCCTGGCCACCGTCATGTGGCGGAAGAGGGCGTACTGCTGGAACACGAAGCCGACCCCGCGCTGGGCTGCATGGGCCATGGTCACGTCGGTCTCGCCAAAGCGCACCTGGCCGCCGTCTGGAAAGTCCAGCCCAGCGATCAGCCGCAGCAGGGTGGTCTTGCCCGAGCCCGAAGGGCCGAGCAGGGCCAGCAGTTCGCCGGGCTTGATGGCCAGGTCGACGCCGTCCAAAGCTGCAAAGCGGCCGAAACGCTTGTGCAGACCCATCAGCGAGACCGCGACGGGTGGACGGGTCAACGCTTGGGTCAGGGTCGCGTCTCCAGGCGCAGCGGAAAAGGTGGCGTCGCCCTGCGGCTTATCAGTGTGCACGGTCAACGTCCGGCGGCTGCAGCCGTTCGACCAGGGCCTTCAGCACCAGGGTCGCCACCGCCAGCAGGCACAGCAGGGCCGCCACCGAGAACGCGCCGACGAAGTCGTATTCGTTGTAGAGGATCTCCACGTGCAGCGGCATGGTGTCGGTGAGGCCGCGGATGTGGCCGGAGACCACCGAGACCGCCCCGAACTCGCCCATGGCGCGGGCGTTGCAGAGCAGCACGCCATATAGCAGCCCCCAGCGAATGTTGGGCGCGGTCACCCGCCAGAAGGTGGTGAGGCCCGAGGCGCCCAGCGATACCGCCGCCTCTTCCTCGTCCACCCCTTGCGCCTGCATCAGCGGGATCAGCTCCCTGGCGATGAAGGGGAAGGTGACGAAGACGGTGGCCAGCACGATGCCGGGCGTGGCGAAGATGATCTTGATCCCCCGCTGCTCCAGCCACGGGCCGAGCCAACCCTGCAGCCCGAAAACCAGCACATAGGACAGGCCCGCCACCACCGGCGACACGGAAAAGGGCAGGTCGATCAGGGTGATCAGCAGGCTCTTGGCCGGAAAGGCGTGCTTGGCGATGGCCCAGCTGGCGCACAGGCCGAAGGCGGCGTTGACCGGCACGGCGATCGCGGCGGTGACCAGGGTCAGCCTCACCGCCGAAAGCGCGTCGGGGTCGCCCAGGGCCTGCAGCGAGGCGCCCAGGCCCTTGGACAGCGCCCGGACGAAGACGGTGACCAGCGGCAGCACCAGCATCAAGCCGACGAACAGAACGGCGACGCCGACCACCGTCGCCTTGACCCAGGCGGGATCGTCCGAGGCGCTGCGGGCGCCAGCCTGGCTCAAGCGAAACGCCTCGACCAGGCCTGGGCGGCGTTGATGGCCAGCAGCAGGGCGAAGGCAGCCGCCAGCATCACCGCGGCGATGGCCGAGGCCGAGCCGTAATCGAACTGTTCCAGCTCGATGGTGATCAGCAGCGGTGCGATCTCGGTGCGGAAGGGCATGTTGCCGGCGATGAAGATCACCGAACCGTACTCGCCCACGGCTCGGGCGAAGGCCAGGGTGAAGCCGGTGATCCAGGCGGGCCCCAGTGCTGGCAGGACGACCCGGATGAAGGTCTGCAGCCGCCCGGCTCCCAGGCTCGCCGCCGCCTCCTCCTCATCTCGCGCCAGGTCGCTAAGCACGGGCTCCACGGTCCGCACCACGAACGGCAGGCCCACGAAGGTCAGGGCGATGACGATGCCGACCTCGTTGTAGGCCGCCTTGATCCCGAGCGGCGCAAGCAAGGCTCCTACCCAGCCGTTGGCGGCGTAGAGCCCGGCCAGCGCCACCCCGGCCACCGCGGTCGGCAGGGCGAAGGGCAGGTCCACCAGGGCGTTGAGCATCGCGCGTCCGGGAAAGCGGTAGCGCACCAGGGCCCAGGCCGTGAGCAGGCCGAACACGGCGTTGACGCTCGCCCCGATCAGCGAGGCGCCGAACGACAAGGCGTAGGCGTGCAGCGCCCGAGCCGAGAACGCCGCCTTGAAGAAGCCGTCCACCCCCATGCCGGCGGCGCGCGCCAGGATGGCGCACAGCGGGATCAGCACCACCAGACACAGCGCTGAGACCGTGAGCCCAAGGGTCACGCCGAAGCCCGGGATGGCGGAGCGTCGCCGCAATCGCGGCCGCATCGGCAGCAGAGGGCGCTCGGCCGCAATAACGCTCATCACCCCTCCCTGACCTGCGGCGCGTGTATGGCTCCAGGCAGCGGCGCGCGATCAAGCCGAGAAAAACTAAAGGTGCGGATACCCGCTCCCTCCGACGCGGGGGTTGCAATGCAGCACAGCGCCTGGAACGCGATGAGTCCAGACGGAACCGCCGTTGTCCATTTTGGGCTTGTCCCCGGAGTCCATGGCGCGCCGACCTGCCCGCTAAAAGGGTGCGCCATGGTTGCCGGGACGCGTCCAGGCGAGACGGATACCCTAATCGTCGAGGATATCGCGAAGCTTGGCGGCCAGGGCGTCCATGGCGAAAGGCTTGGTCAGGACGTGCATGCCGGGTTCCAGGTGGCCGTTGCCCACGGCGGCGTTTTCCGCATAGCCGGTGATGAACAGGGTTTTCAGCCCGGGGCGGGAGACGCGGCCGGCGTCTGCGAGCTGGCGTCCGTTCATGCCGCCCGGCAGGCCGACATCCGTGATCAGCAGGTCGATCTTGGCCTCCGACTGCAGCAGGCGCAGGCCGGTCGGTCCATCGGGCGCCTCGATCGCCTTGTAGCCGTTGTCCTCGAGCACCTCAGCCACCAGCATGCGGATCGTGGGTTCGTCGTCAACCACCAGCACCATCTCGCCGGCCCCGCGGAGCGCCGCTTCGGCATCCACGCCGAAAAGGTCGTCTTGAGCCGACGCGCCGTGGTGACGGGGCAGATAGAGGCACATGGTCGTGCCCTTCGCGACCTCCGAATAGATGCGCACCTGCCCTCCCGACTGGCGTGCGAACCCGTAGATCATCGACAGGCCCAGCCCGGTGCCCTGCCCGAGCGGCTTGGTGGTGAAGAAGGGGTCGAAGGCTCGGGCGATCACTTCGGGCGTCATGCCCGTCCCGGTATCGGTGACGCACAGGGAGACGAACTGCCCGGGCGGAAGGTCCTGTTCGCGCGCGGCCCGCTCATCCAGCCACTTGTTGTGCGTCTCGACGGTCAGGCGGCCGCCGTCGGGCATGGCGTCGCGCGCATTGATGCACAGGTTCAAAAGCGCGTTCTCGAGCTGGGACGGATCGATGGAGGTGGTCCAGAGGCCACTCGCCCCCACCACCTCCAGCGCCACGGCAGGCCCGACCGTACGCCGGATCAGCTCCTCCATGCCGTTCACCAGGCGGTTCATGTCGGTCGGCTTGGGGTCCAGCGTCTGGCGGCGCGAGAAGGCCAGCAGACGCTGCGTCAGCGAGGCCGCGCGCCGCGCTGCGCCCTGGGCCACGTCGATGTAGCGCTCCACGCCCGCGAGCCGGCCCTGGGCCATGCGGGTCTTCATCATCTCCAGACTTCCGGTGATGCCGGTCAGCAGGTTGTTGAAGTCGTGGGCCAGGCCTCCGGTGAGCTGGCCCACGGCCTCCATCTTCTGGGCCTGGCGGAGCGCCTCCTGCGCCTGGGCGAGGGCGGCTTGGCGCGCCTTGTCCTCGGTGATGTCGCGGCCGGTGGCGTAGATCAGGCCATCCTCAGGACCTGCGATCCAGGACAGCCAGCGGTAATCACCGTCCTTATGGCGATAACGGTTCTCGAACTTGGGCAAGCTGTCGCGCGCGGTGCTGGCGAGAGCGCCGTAAGTGGCCGGCAGATCGTCTGGATGGATGAAGTCGAAGATGGTCCGGCCCAGCATCTCCTCGGGCGTCAGGTCCAGGATCGCGGTCGAGGCCGGACTGACGTCCTTGAGGACGCCTTGCAAATCCAAGACGATGCGCAACTCTTTGGAGTTGCGCCACGCCCTGTCCCGCTCGCGCGTGCGCGCTTTCACCCGCGCCTCCAGAGCCTCGTTCAGTTCGCTCAACGCCGCGGCCGTGGCCTTCTGGTCTTCGATGTCGGTGTTGGTGCCGACCCAGCGTCGGATCGCGCCGTCGTCGTCGTGGATGGCGACCGCACGCCCGATGTGCCAGCGGAAGACGCCATCGGCGCGCCGCAGCCGAAACTCGGTTTCGTAAGGCGCGCCTGTCGAGAGGCTGGTCCTCCAGCGGGCTCCGGCGTTCTCGCGGTCGGCAGGATGGACCATCGAGATCCAATCCGCGCCGTCCAGTTCGCCCTCCGCTGCGCCGCTGTAGGCGTAGACACGCTCGTTGAACCAATCGAGGCGGCCGTCCGGCGGCGCGGCCCAGACGTGGTTGGGCACGGCCTGGGCGAAGGCGCGGAACTGCGCCTCGCTGGCGCGGAGCGCCGTTTCCGCCGCCTGGCGTTCGGAGACGTCGAGGAAGGTGCAGATCGCCCCCTGCAGCACGCCGTCGCGCAGGATGGGGTGAGCCCAGTATTCCACCGGCAGCGGTGAGCCGTCGGCGCGGAAGAACACCTCTCCCACCACATGGACCGGCTCGCCTGTCGCCGCGCAACGGAAGATCGGGCAATCGGCGACCGGGTAGGCGCTGCCGTCGGGGTGGGTGTGGTGGATGACGTCGTGCAGCTTTCGCCCGACCACCTGCTCCTCGCCCTGGAAGCCAAGCATATCAAGGAAGGCGCGGTTGCACACGGTGGTCGCGCCGTCTCGGTCCACGGCGTAGAGCCCCTCGGCCGTGGAATCGAGCAGGATGCGGACGTAGGACTCACTTTCGCGCAGCGCTTCCTGAGCTGATCTGCGTAAGCCGTCTTCGACGCTGGCGCCCTGGTCCATCAAACGCCCGTCGATCTTCGTAAAGCGCTACGCGCAACCTTCAAAGCCTCGGACGTCAAGCCAGGCGCGCCGTGGGATCGCCTACCCGCCTGCGGGGCTGGAGGGTAGGCGCATCAAGGACGCGGGCGAGTTCGCCCCGCGAACTAGGCCGACGCCTGCTCCGCCATCCAGCGGTCGCCCACTGACTGCAGGATGTCCAGCGGCAACCGCCCGCTGCCCAGGACCGCGGTGTGGAAGGCCTTCAGGTCGAACTTCGGGCCGAGCTTCGCCTTCGCCTTGGCGCGCAGGTCCACGAACACGGTGTGGCCGAGCTTGTAGCTGCAGGCCTGCCCCGGCGTGGCGCAGTAGCGCTCCACCTCGCGGGTGGCGAAGCCTGGAGCTTCGCCATCCTGCTGCACGAAATAGTCGATGGCCTTCTCGCGGCTCCAGCCCAGGTGGTGGATGCCGGTGTCCACCACGCAGCGGTTGGCGCGGAACAGCTGGAACTTCAGATATCCCAGCCGGCCGAGCGGGTCGTCGTCGTACATGCCGAGCTCGTCGGACAGCTGCTCGGCGTAGAGCGCCCAGCCCTCCGCATAGCCGGAAAAGCCGCTTACCTTGCGGATCAGCGGCAGGCGGGTGTTGGAAAGCGCCAGGCCGCCTTCCAGCTGGTGGCCCGGCAGGCCCTCGTGGAAGACGGTGGTGGACAGGCAGAACTTCGGCCATTCCGCGGTGTCGTGCAGGTTGAAGTAGACAAGGCCCGGCCGCGACCCGTCCAGGGCCGGCGGCTGGGAGAAGGCCGAGGCCGCGCCGGCTTCGGTCTGGGCCGGAACGCGTCGCACCTCGAAGGTGTAGGTAGGCAGGCGGGCGAAAACCTGCGGCAGACGCGTGCGCACGGCGGCGAGGCGGGCGTTGCAGTAGGCGATGGCGTCCAGCTTGCCCGCGTCGGTGTCGGGATAGAGCTGGGTCGGGTCGGTGTAGAGGTGCGCCATGCGCGCCCCCACCGTACCCTGGGACAGGCCCTGCGCCCTGAGAAGGCCGTCCAGCCGGACGGAGATGTCCTTCGCCTGGTCCAGGCCGATGCGATGCACCTCGTCGGGGCTCAGGCGCGTGGTCGTCGTGGTGTGCAGCGCCACCTCGTAGAAGGCCGCGCCGTCCTTGAACTTGGACACCCCGGCCTCGTGGGTGGCTGTCGCGCGCAGCTGGCGGGCCATGGCGATCTGGCGATCAAGCGCCGGCAGCACCTTGGCCTCGTACAGGTGCGCGGCGGCGCGGCCGTAGCTGTCCGGCAGGCCCTTGGCGGCGGCGCGCCTGGTGATCGAGGTGACCACCAGGGCCTGGTCGGTGGGAACCCTCGTCTTCTCCAACTGCCGCAGGGTGGTGTCGAGCAGGAAGTCGGGCGGCGTGACGCCGAGGCCTGCGTCGTGGCCCATGCGGTCGGTGTCGGCGTCCAGTTCGCCGGCGAAGGCGTCCAGGCGCGCGAGGTAGGCGTCGGCGTCGGTGGAGGTCTCGATCTTGTGCTTGGTGTCCAGGAAGTCCGGCACGGACTGGTAGGCGCCGGTGAGCTGGCTGACCACGTAGGGTGACGGGCCGTAGGAGGATCCGCCGAAGTCGAAGGCCTGCACCGCGGTGCTCGACTGGCGGGTGTAGAGCACGGTGTCGTAGTCCACCTGGGCCGAGGGGCTCAGGCTCGTTCGGTCCACCGCCTGCAGCCTTGCAAGCTGGCTGCGGGTGGAGGCCTTGGCGGCGGCGATGCCGGCGGCCGAGGCGTCGGAGAGCCGGAACTTCAGGCCGGCGTTCGCCCCCTTGTCGAGCCCGAGCTGGGTCGCGCTTTCGGGGCGCAGCTGCAGGTCTTCCTGGAAGATGTCGGTGAACAGGCGGTCCAGGGCGGCGTCGCC
>CAXTRP010000169.1:0-6809 GCA_964246615.1 uncultured Caulobacteraceae bacterium
AGACGGTCTGGCCGACGAAGGCCCTGGCGGCGCCCTCGGCCGCCTGGGCTGCGCGGGCGGCGGTCTGCTGGCCGCTGTCGATCATGGCCGGGCCGGCGAGCGGCTGGCCGTCGGGCAGGCGGATCGCAGTCTCCTCGATCTCGGGCCCGGTGGCGAGCAGCACCGCGCGGTGCATGGCGTTCTCCAGCTCGCGCACATTGCCGGGCCAGCGGTGCAGGCCACGCCGGCGGCGCGCCTCGATGGACAGCGGGCGCACCGGCACGGCGTTCGCCGCCGCGTACTTCTTGACGAAGAACTCGGCCAGCGCGAGCACGTCGGCCGGCCGGTCGCGCAGCGACGGCAGGCGCAGGTTCACCACGTTCAGGCGATAGAGCAGGTCCTCCCGGAAGGTCCCGGCCTTCACCGCGCCGGCCAGGTCGCGGTTGGAGGTGGCCAGGATGCGGATATTTACCTTGACCGGCTTGGAGCCGCCGACGCGGTCGATCTCGCGCTCCTGGATGGCCCGCAGCAGCTTGGCCTGCAGCCGCGCGTCCATCTCGCTGATCTCGTCCAGCAGCAGGGTGCCGCCGTCGGCCTCCTCGAACTTGCCGATGCGCCGGGCGACCGCGCCGGTGAAGGCGCCCTTCTCGTGGCCGAACAGCTCCGATTCGAGCAGGTTCTCCGGGATGGCGGCGCAGTTGACGGAGATGAAGGGCTTGTCGGCTCTACGGGACTTCTTGTGGACGTAGCGGGCCATGACCTCCTTGCCGACGCCGCTCTCGCCGGTGATCAGGATGGAGGCCTCCGATGCCGCCACCTGGTCGGCGAGCGTCATGACCAGCTGCATGGACGGGTCGCGGGTCACCAGCGGGCGATCGTCGTCCGATACCGCGGCGAGCACCGCGGCGATCAGCTCCGCGTCTGGGGGTAGCGGGATGAACTCCTTGGCGCCGGCCCGAATGGCGTCCGCGGCTTTGCGCGCATCGCCGCCGATGCCGCAGGCCACCACGGGCACGCGGATGCGCTCGCCCTCGTTGGCGGCGATCAGCGCACCGATGTCGAGCTCGTAGTCCACCAGGAGCAGGTCCGCCCCCTGCCCCGACCGCAAAGCGTGCGTCGCCGCCGCCGCGTTCTCCACGTGGGAGACCTTGGCGCCGGCGTTCATCGCCATCTTCACCGCCAGCGCCAGCTGTCCGTTCAGCCGTCCGACCACCAGAAGCCGCATGGTTCAGTTCCTTCCGATGGAGGTTCGAGGGGCCGGCGTCACAGCCCCTGGTCCCCGTCCTTGATGATCTCGGTCATGGTGACGCCGAGCCGCTCGTCCACCACCACCACCTCGCCCCGGGCGACCAGGCGGTTGTTGACGTAGATGTCGATGGCCTCGCCCACCTTGCGGTCCAGCTCCAGCACGCTGCCGGCGCTGAGCTTCAGCAGCTGCGCCACGCTCATGTGCGCCTTGCCGAGCACGGCCGAGATGTTCACCGGCACGTCGAACACCGGCGCCAAGTCGCCGGCCGACTTCTCCTCGGTCTCGGCTGCATAGGGCGCCAGCCCTGTTGAGGCGTCGAACTCGGGCAGGTTCAGCTCGCTCATGGCGTCAGACTTCCGCGCTCAGGATGACAGGTTCGGCGTGCAGGCCCTCGGCGGCGAGCGCGGTCTCCAGCGCCGCTTCCACGCGAGCGGCGGCCGCCAGGGGATCAAAGGCCGCGCGACCCTCGCCCCAGTCGAAGCTGAAGGCGGCCGGCGGCAGGGCCGGGTCGGCCTTGACCACCACAAGCCCTGCGAAACCCGCGCTCTCGGCGGCGGCGTTCAACGCCGCACCCAGACGCTCGACGTTGGCGGCGCTGGCGCGCACGAGTAAGCGCGGCTGGGCGTCCAGCTCGCGCGAAAGAGCTTCCAGCGCCGCCAGCGCCGGCTGTTCGGGGAACTGGTCGAGCGCGGCGTCGGCGATCTTGCGGGCGCAGGCCAGCGCCAGACGCGCGCTGTCGGTACGGTGGGCGTGGGCGAGTTCGGTCAGGTGCACGAAGGCGGTGCGCAGCGCACCCGCCACCTCACGGAGCGCCTGAGCCGCCTGCGCCTCCGCCTGGGCCGTCACCGAGCGCTGGCCCTGGGCGTAGGCCTCGGCGCGGGCGGCCTCCAGCTCCTCGGGGCTGAAGGCGCGCTTGGGCCGGGGCGGCTCGATCACCCGCTCGCCGTCGAACACGGTGTCGAAGGTGAACTTGCGGGGGGCGGAGGAAAGCGGGTTCATCAGTAGATCAGCTCGTCGTCGCCGCTGGAGCCGGCCAGCATGATCTCGCCCTTGGCGGCGAGGTTCTTGGCGATCAGGACCATGGCCTGCTGGGCCTGGTCCACGTCCTTCAGGCGGATCGGACCCATGGCGTTCATGTCCTCGCGCATGATCTTGGCGGCGCGCTCGCTCATGTTGGAGAAGAACATTTCGCGAAGGGTGTCCGACGAGCCCTTCAGGGCGATGCCGAGCTGGTCCTTGGCCACCGCGCGCAGCAGGGTCTGGATGCCGCCGGGGTCGAGCTTGCCCAGGTCCTCGAACACGAACATCAGCGCGCGGATGCGCTCGGCCGCCTCGCGGTTGCGCTCCTCCAGCGCATTTAAGAAGCGGCTTTCGGTCTGGCGGTCGAAGTTGTTGAACACCTCGGCCATCATCTCGTGGCTGTCGCGCTTGGAGGTGCGCGCCAGGTTCGACATGAACTCGGTGCGCAGCGTCTGCTCGATCTTGTCGAGGATTTCGCGCTGCACGGGTTCCATGCGCAGCATCCGCTGCACGCACTCCAGCGCGAAGTCTTCGGGCAGGGCGGCGAGGACCCGGGCGGCGTGCTCGCCCTTGATCTTGGACAGCACGACGGCGACCGTCTGGGGATATTCGTTCTTCAGGTAGTTGGCGAGAACCGCCTCGTTCACGTTGGCGAGCTTGTCCCACATGGTCCGGCCCGCGGGTCCGCGGATCTCGTCCATCAGGGCGTCGACCTTTTCCGTCGGCAGGAAGGCGGCGAGCAGGCGCTGGGTCTGCTCAAAGGAGCCCATGATGGCGCCCGTGCCGCTCATGCCCGAGACGAACTCCACCAGCAGGCTTTCCACCGCCGCGGAAGAGACGTTGCCCAACCCCGACATGATCTGGGAGATTTCGCGGATCTCCTCCTCGTCCAGCGCCTCCCAGAGTCGGGTGTGCTCCTCGCCCAACGCCAGCATGACCACGGCGACCTTTTCCGGCCCGCTGAGGCGCGCGGCGTCGTCCACGGAGGCTCGTTTGGCGAGCGCCATCAGCTTTCGTGCAGCCAGCTGCGCAGGATCGCCACCGACTCTTCAGGGTGGCGCTCCACGAACTCGGAGACACGCTTGACCGAGGAGACCTTCACCTGCCCCTCGATCCGGGCGATGTCGATGCGCGGGTCGCCCTCGGGTGCGGGCAAGGCCAGCGACCCACCGTCATAGCCGAGCTGGCCGGCCGCCGGCTGACCGTTCGCGCCCATGCGAGGGGTCGCGGCCAAGGCGGTGACCATCGGGCCGCCGCCGGTGGACGCCTTCAGCATCGGCTTGACCACGAAGAAGACCACCAGCGCCGCGACGCCCGCCAGCACCAGCAGTTCGGCGCCGCGCATCACGTCGTTCTTGTCGAAGCTGAAGGGCGAGGCGACGCTGGCCCCCTCCCCGTCCAGGTCGCGGTTGAACGGCACGTTGACTACGCTAACCTGGTCGCCGCGCTTGTCGTCGAAGCCCATGGCCGAGCGCACCAGCTGGTCGATACGCTTCATGTCCTCAGGCGAGCGCGGCGCATAGGGACCGGGCTTGCCGTGCACCGCAGGGCCGGTGGTTCCGTCCACCGCGACCGCCACGGACAGGCGCTTCACCTGTCCCGGCTGCTGCACGTCGGTGGTGGTGGTCTTGCTGATTTCATAATTGGTGGTCTCGTCCTGCTTGCCGGGGTTGGAGCTGTCCGGGTTGGCCCCGGCGGCGGGCGCCGCGCCCGGCACGTTCTGCGACGCGCTGGTCGCGCCCGAGCTGTTGGCCTTGTTCTCCGCCGACTTCTCGTCGGACGTCTGGGTGGAGCGCACCACCTGGCCGTCGGGATCGAACTTCTCGGACTGGGTGGTGTGGCTTGACATGTCGAGGTCGGCTGAGACCTGCACCCGAGCGTGACCGGGGCCGACGATCCCCTCCACCATGTCCTTGACCGTGCGGCGGATGCGCTCCTCCACCTGGTTGCGCTCGCCGCCGCCCGCACCGTCCACCGCCCCGTCGCCCTCGGCGGCCAGCAGCTCGCCCTGTTGGTCGGTGATGCTGACGCGCTCGGGCTTCAGCTCAGGCACCGCGCCCGCCACCAGGTTCCTGATGGCGCGCACCTGCTCAGGCCCCACCCGTCCGCCGCCGGTGGCGATCAGGATGGAGGCCGACGGCTGCTGGGCGTCCTCCTCGAACAGCTGGTGCTTGGGCATCACTAGGTGCACCCGCACAAAGCTCACGCCCTGGATGGAGCGGATGGTGCGCGCCAGCTCGCCTTCCAGCGCCCGCTGGCGATTCAGGGTCTGGACGAAGTCGGTCTGGCCCATGGCCGGCGCGCTGTCGAAGATCTCGTAGCCCACCGAGCCCGAGGTCGGCAGCCCCTTGCCCGACAGCAGAAGCCGTGTTGAGGCGACCTTGTCGCGGTCGACGAAGATGGTCGAGCCGTCGCCCTTGACCTCGTACTTCACCCCCGACTGGTCGAGCTGAGCGGTGATCTGGCCGGCCTCCTTCAGATCGAGGTTGGCGTAGAGCAGGCTGGTGGGCGATCCCCCCAGCCGCAGCATGAGTGCGATCAGGATGGCCGCCGCGCCCGCGCCTGCGCCCAGGATCGCGGCGAGCCGCCCGATCCCAAACCCCTGCAGCGCTTTGACGACCTGGTCCAACCCGATCTCCCAGCCCCCTGCGCGACCCGCATGGCTAGGCAGGAATTACCGGGCGGAGGGTAAAGGAGGCTTTAAACGAAGGGCGGCTGGGGCTCACAGACGTCGGCTGTCGGGCGCGCTGCACGGAGGAGGCCGCAGATGAGACCCGGAAGATGATCGCGGTCGAAGGCCCGCGCATCAAGCGGTTCTAACCGCCCTGGCAGGACATCCTCAGCGATCGCAGAGCACTGCTGACGCTGAATAACCACCCGATCTCCGCCACCGCTGCGCTGACCGAACAGCAGACCTATGATACGGCAGAGTTGCGTGGAGAAGAGCCATGCCATTCTCAAGGAGCGTCACGTAAACTCGGCGTCTAAGGCGTCGTGAGAAGATCGTGAAGATAGGCTCGCAAGTCAGGGCTGAGCGAAGTCTCAAAATGCTCCTCGCATGCCCCACCGGCGGGGCTACTCTGGGTAGCCACGTTGTATTGTGCCTTCGAGGCCTCACCGTGCACGATGCCGGAATTCGACAACACTTCTAACCAATTTGCCGTGGTTGCTGGGAATACACCTTGACCTATGTCTAAAGTTTGATGTCCTTGACGTGAAAATGTACTAACCTCATAGGCTAGACGGTAAATGTCTCCACGTCCACGAGTCACTTGACATGCGACGCGTGTCACTTGGGCTGATCTAAGCTCATAGACGCGCTGCGGTCGCCAAGGAGCGGCGCTGAAGACGCGGACTTTGTCGGGCGTCATGATGTATCCTTCGGCAAGGGTCGACCCTAAGAGGCAAACGCCGATGACGACACCTGCAACGTAGATTGTCCAACCCAAGCCTTTCGAGTAGATACTAGCTATAAGCGCTAACAGTGATCCGACTGTCGCCGCCACGATTGACCAGGAAAGCGCCCAGCTTTGCCCAGGCTCGCCGAGCGGCCCATAAAAGGATTGCGTATACCTTGCCGATGACGCGCGCAGCGGCGTCATGTCCCACCAGAACAAGTGAAGCGAGAAATTGCCAGCCTCAAGGAGGATGATCGCTAGGAGGGTTGCAATGGCGAAAGGCTGTTGGGCAACGGGCAGAACGATCCGTGTTCTCGACTGATCTGACATCGGTATCCGCGCTCCGATGCTACAATCTCACAAGACTCCTTTCCAACCCCTCTCCGACCGGCCAACAGCAAGCTTGCTATTGAGTCTGCTATGGGTTGAAAGCGCTCACCCGGTCACGACCGGCGACTCACCGTGCATAGCATTTTATTGCGGCCAGCCGTCTCCCAGCCCATCTCGCCCGGACTTGTTCCGGGCGTCCAGGGCGCTACCGTCGACCGGTGAAAAGGGACGGGATCGTCGCAGTCTACATCATGGCGAGCGGGCGCAACGGCACGCTCTACACGGGCGTGACCAGCGACTTGGCCCGCCGGGCTTACGGGCACCGGGAGGGCGCGCGGCCCGGCTTCACCCGGCGTTATGGCGTCAAGGTCCTCGTCTGGTACGAGGTCTTCGAACTGATTACCGAAGCGATGCGGCGCGAGCACACGATCAAAGGCTATCCGCGTCGCTGGAAGCTGAACCTGATCGAGGGCGGGAATGCGGACTGGGCGGACCTCTACGAGCGGCTGAACGGCTGACGTCGTGCTCTGGGCGCCCGGAACAAGTCCGGGCGAGACGGGAGCGGGGGGCAACTTCGGGTCGACAGCGTACACCGGTTCACCTTGGTGACTTGTCGTCCGCCCTGTCATCCGTCATCCCGGCCGGAGCGCAGCGGAGAGCCGGGACCCAGCCGCACGATGCGGGGAGCGGGCGAATGGCGACCCGCTGTCGCCGATGCAGCGTGCGCAGTGTCGGGGCCGGGGCGGCTGGGTTCCGGATCGGCTACGCCGTCCGGGATGACGAGCTTAGAGGGAGAGGTCCGCTTGGTCGATCTTGGCCACGCGCGGCAAGTC
>CAXTRP010000170.1:0-6771 GCA_964246615.1 uncultured Caulobacteraceae bacterium
GAACCATAGCGGCGCATCAGCTCTCGCCAGGCGACCGGGCCTACGCCTTCGGTACGCGCCAGCCAGAGCCGGTCGCGACGCTCCGCCTCGCCGATCGGACCCGTTGCGCTCATCCGATCGGCGTCTGGCTGCGCGTTCCGCCGACCCGAGGCTCCTGATGGCTGAGCAGGCGGCCGATGTTGGCCCGGTGGCGCAGCACCACCAGGACGGCGGCGAACAGGATGAGGCTGCGCACGGGCGGGGCGGCGTGGATCAGCGCCGCGTAGACCGGGGACAGCGCCGCCGCCGCAAGCGCCGACAGCGAAGACATGCGGAAAATCGCCAGGACGAGAAGCCAGGTGGCGAGCGCCATGAGCCCGGCCGGCCAAGCCGCCGCCAGCATGAGGCCCAGCGCCGTGGCCACCCCCTTGCCGCCCTTGAACCCCAGCCAGACGGGAAACAGGTGGCCGAGGAACGCCGCGCCGCCCGCCAGCGCTCCGGCCGCCTCTCCCCACAACGTCCGCGCCACGATCACCGCCAGCGCGCCCTTGCCGGCGTCGCCCAGCAGCGTCAGGGCCGCGAGGTCCCTGCGCCCGGTTCGCAGCACGTTGGTCGCGCCGATGTTGCCGGAGCCGATGGCGCGCACATCCCCCGCGCCGCCCCATCGCGTGACCAGCACCCCGAAAGGAACCGAGCCCAGCAAGTAGCCGCCGGTCGCGCAGGCCAGGATCACGACAGGCGACAGGCCCAGGAACATGGTGCAACCCTAAGGGTGAGCGCGGGCGCTGTGCAAGCGCTGGCCGGTGGCGGGCCTTCCTAGCTCGTCTGGGCTTCAGCCGGCCAGGCCGTTCATCCGCTGGTCGAGGTAGTGGCTCACGTGGCTCTCCACCGCAGGCAGGTGACTGGACCAGTAGTGGTTGGCGCCGTCCACCAGCTCATAGGCGATGGAGATGCCCTTCTGCGTGCGTAGCTTGGCCACGACCCGCTCCACCTCCACAGGCGTCGCCACCGTGTCGCCGCTGCCGTGCAGGATCAGGCCGGAGGCCGGGCACGGCGCCAGGAAGCTGAAGTCGTAGACATTGGTGGGCGGCGACACGGAGATGAAGCCGTCCGTCTCGGGCCGGCGCATCAGCAGCTGCATGCCGATCCAGGCCCCGAACTGGTAGCCCGCGACCCAGCATTGGGACGCGGTGGGATTGGTGGTCTGCAGCCAGTCGAGCGCGGTGGCGGCGTCAGCCAGCTCGCCGATGCCGCTGTCGAACTCGCCCTGGCTCTTGCCGACGCCGCGGAAGTTGAAGCGCAGGGTGGCGAAGCCGCGCTTCATGAACAGGTGGTAGAGCTGCACCGCCACCGGGTTGTTCATGTGGCCGCCCGCCTTGGGGTGGGGCGCCAGGATCAGGGCCACGGGCGCGTTGTCGGTCTTGGGCGGCGCATAGCGGCCTTCCAGACGCCCGCTCGCGCCGGTCAGGATCACCTCGGGCATGGTCTTGGCACTTCCTCCTGCTCCGGCGCGCCGACGTGGGATGCCGCCATCGCGCTACGGAATACTTGATCGCCGTACTCGGTTTTCCTACATGACAGACATCAGCGAAACGCATGCGCCGGCCGGAAAGCGGCGGTCTGTAGCACAGGCCGCACCCGGCGGGCCTTGTTTTCTCAAGCGATCGCAAGCGGCTTGGCCGCCGCGTGGACCCGGTAGGAGATCAGCGTCGGCCATGCGTCTGGGCACCAAGGGACGGTATGCGGTCATGGCCATGACCGACCTTGCGCGTCACGGGCGCGAGAGGGCGGTGACCCTGGCCGAAATCGCCGCCCGTCAGGAGATTTCCCAAGCCTATCTGGAGCAGCTGTTCGCCTCTCTGCGTCGGCGCACGCTGGTGGCCAGCGTACGCGGACCTGGCGGCGGCTACAGGCTTGGTCGGTCGGCGGAGTTGATCAGCATCGCCGATGTCGTGCGCGCGGTGGACGAGCCGCTGTCCGCCACTCGCTGTGAGGGCGCTGGCGGCGGCTGTCTCGGCGGCGGCGAGCGGTGTTCCACCCACGACCTCTGGGATGCGCTGGGCGGCCACATCGAGAGCTTCCTGGCGGGCGTTTCGCTGGACGATGTGGTGCAGCGCCGGGTCAACGCTCCCCTGTCGCAAGGGCTGGTCGCGGCATGAGTACGGCGGCTCGCGTCTACCTTGACCACAACGCCACCTCGCCGCTGCGGCCCGAGGCGCGCGAGGCTTTGCTTGCGGCGCTGCGATCGTGCGGCAATCCGTCCTCGGTGCATGCCAGCGGCCGCGCCGCTCGCGCCCTTGTCGAGACGGCTCGAAGCGAGGTGGCGGGCCTGGTCGGCGCTTCGGCGGAGCGGTTGGTGTTCACCGGCGGCGGCACGGAAGCCAACGCGCTGGCCATCTCGAGCGCGGCGGTTTCCGGCGGCTTCCGGCGGCTGATCGTCGGCGCCACCGAGCACGAGGCGGTTGCGAACACCGCCAGCGCCACGGGGCTTCCGGTCGAAGTCTGGCCGGTGGATGAGGATGGAGCAGCGAACCTCGCCTGGATGGCCGACCGGCTGGCGCGCTGGTCTTCCGCCGATGGGCGTCCGTTCGTCGCCCTGATGCTCGCCAACAACGAGACCGGGACGATCCAGCCGGTGGAGGCTGCATCGGCCCTGGTCCGTGCGGCGGGCGGCTGGCTTCACGTGGATGCGGTTCAGGCGGCCGGGAAGATCGCGGTCGACGTCGCAGCGCTCGGTGCGCACACCCTGGCGCTCTCCGCCCATAAGCTTGGCGGCCCGCAAGGTGTCGGCGCCCTCGCCTACGCACCCGACGTGGCGCTTAGCCCGCAGCTGCACGGAGGCGGGCAGGAGCAGGGTCTGCGCGCCTGAACGCAGAACGTGGCGGGGATCGCCGGCTTCGGAGCCGCGGCCAGCGCCTCGACGCGCGATCGTACGGGGGTGGCGGAACAGGCACGTTGGCGCGACGCTGCGGCGGCCCGCTTGGCCGAGGTCGGCGTCAGGGTGGCGGGTGGACGCGTTCAGCGCCTGCCGGGCACGCTCTGCGTGGCGAGCACAGATTTTCCGTCGGCGCTGCAGGTCATGGCGCTGGACCTCGAAGGCGTGGAGGTGAGCGCGGGTTCGGCCTGCTCCTCCGGCAAGGTGAAGCCCAGCGGCGTGCTCGCCGCCATGGGCTTCGGCGAGCTGGCGGGAGGCGCGCTACGCGCGTCCGGCGGCTGGAACACAACCGAACATGACTGGGCCCGTTTCGCCGACGTCTGGCTGGCGGCCCGGGCTCGACGTGCGCGATCCCTTGCTGCGCGCACCAAGGAGTATGCCTGATGGCCGCCGTCCAACAAACACTTGAGACCGTCAAGAGCCTGGAGGTCGACAAGTACCTGCACGGCTTCGTCACCGACATCGAAACGGAGTTCGCCCCCAAAGGCCTGGACGCCGACACCGTGCGCTTCATCTCCGCCAAGAAGGGCGAGCCGCAGTGGATGCTCGACTGGCGGCTTGAGGCGTTCGAGCGCTGGCAGGCGATGGAGGAGCCCAATTGGGCCAAGATCGGCTATGCGCCAGTGGACTACCAGGACCTCTACTACTACGCGGCGCCCAAGAAGAAGCTGCTGCTGGACAGCCTGGACGAGGTCGATCCGGAACTGCTCGCCACCTACGCCAAGCTGGGCATCCCGCTGAAGGAGCAGGAGGTCCTGGCCGGCGTGAAGGGCGCTCCTAGGGTTGCGGTGGATGCGGTGTTCGACAGCGTCTCCGTTGCAACCACGTTCAAGGCCGAGCTGGCCAAGGCCGGCGTGCTGTTCATGCCGATCAGCGAGGCGCTGAAAGAGCATCCCGAACTGGTGCGCAAGTACCTGGGTTCGGTGGTGCCCACGTCGGACAACTACTTCGCCTGCCTGAACGCGGCGGTGTTCTCCGACGGGTCCTTCGTCTACGTGCCGCCGGGCGTGCGCTGCCCCATGGAGCTGTCCACCTACTTCCGTATCAATGCGGAGAACACCGGCCAGTTCGAGCGCACCCTGATCATCGCCGACCGTGGCAGCTACGTCAGCTACCTCGAAGGCTGCACCGCGCCCATGCGCGACGAGAACCAGCTGCACGCCGCGGTGGTGGAGCTGGTGGCGCTGGAGGACGCGGAGATCAAGTATTCCACGGTGCAGAACTGGTATCCCGGCGACGCAGAGGGCAAGGGCGGCATCTACAACTTCGTCACCAAGCGCGCCGACTGCCGCGAGGCGCGCGCCAAGGTCAGCTGGACCCAGGTGGAGACGGGTTCGGCCGTGACCTGGAAGTATCCATCCTGCATCTTACGGGGGGACGATAGCTCCGGCGAGTTCTACTCCATCGCGGTGACCAACGGCCGGCAACAGGCCGACACCGGCACCAAGATGATCCACTTAGGAAGAAACACCCGCTCGCGGATCATCAGCAAGGGCATTTCCGCCGGCCGCTCGTCCAACACCTACCGCGGCCTGGTGAGTTCGCACAGGAACGCCAAGGGCGCCCGCAACTTCACCCAGTGCGACAGCCTGCTCATCGGCAAGGAGTGCGGCGCCCACACTGTCCCGTATGTGGAGGCCAAGAACGCCCACAGCGTCTTCGAGCACGAGGCCACCACCACGAGGCTCTCCGACGATCAGCTTTTCTACTGCCAGAGCCGCGGCCTCTCGACGGAGGAAAGCGTGGCGCTATTGGTCAACGGCTTCGTCCGCGATGTCCTGCAGGAACTTCCCATGGAGTTCGCGGTGGAGGCGCAGAAGCTGGTGGCCGTCAGCCTTGAGGGGAGCGTGGGGTGATGGCCTATGTCGAAAAGACATCCGAGCCGGACGAATTTGGCTCGAAGCTCTTTCCCGTTTCCCTTGAGCTCGAGGTCGACGCTTACGAGCTTCTTGTCGTGTTGATGCAGCGGACCGGGTGGGATGCGTCGGAACTCGTCGGCTGGGCGCTTGGCGCCTACTGGCGAGAGATGGAGGGGATCGTCCTGCCGTCTGTTCCTGAGGAGAAGATGGAGCAAGTGCTCGCCAGTAGCGAGGGAGATATCACCGCGGGCCGCACCTCTTCGAACGAAGTCGTATTTGGTCGGATCGCGGCGAAGCACGGCTGGTGAGGACGGTCGAGTGGTCCGCAAAAGCCGAAAAGCAGCTTGCCGCCTGGATCGATCATCTGGTCGATGCCGCCGGGCCGGAACTCGCACAGCGCGCCTACGAAGGGGTGCTGCAAAAGGCGAATGGACTAGCGTATTTCTCGGGGCATCGCCGGTCTCGTTGGAGCGGCTATCAGGAGCTCAGCCTGAGAGAGTGGCACAAGATCATCGTCTTCAGGCTGACGCATGGCTGCGTGTTTGTCACCGCAATCTACGACATGCGGCAGGACTTCAGCGCCGTGTCGCCTGAGACAGAATGACGGACTTGCCCGTGTTGAACATCGCAGAAGTCGAGCTGAGGCAGGCTTGCGAGCGTCTTGGCATGTCATCTTACGATCTTGGCGCGTGGAGCGATGACGCCGCCACCTTCGTCGGTGCAGACTGCAGGTTCATCAAGGAATATGACGACGTGTTGCTGACGCGGCCCGTTCCGGTCGCCAATGGAGCATGTTGGGAGGGTGGAGACGCGCAGCCGGGTTGCGTCGCCACCGTCCTGATGTTCAGCACCGGCGCTCGCGGCATAGCGCAGCTGGAATGCTGCGGTGAACCCGGAGGCTTCGCCTTCGCTTGGGAGGAAACCTCCTACCTGAAACTGCACAGAACGACCGAAGAGAAGTGGCCTCGCTGATGCTCTCCATTCACAATCTCCATGTCTCCGTAGACGAGACCAAGCCCATCCTGCGCGGCCTCTCGCTCGACGTGCCCGCGGGGGAGGTGCATGCGGTCATGGGGCCGAACGGTGCGGGCAAGTCCACGCTCAGCTACACGCTGGCGGGGCGCAGCGGCTATGACGTGACCGCAGGGTCTGTGACGCTGGATGGCGAGGACCTGCTGGCGCTGGCGCCGGATCAGCGGGCGGCCAGGGGCGTGTTCCTGTCGTTCCAGTATCCGCTGGAGATCCCGGGCGTGCCGGCGCTGACCTTTGTGCGCACGGCGGTGAACGCCCAGCGCAAGGCGCGCGGCGAGCCCGAGATGGGCGCGCCGGAGTTCCTGAAGCGGGTGCGGTCGGAGGCCGCCACCTTGAAGATGGACTTCGACATGCTGCGGCGGGGACTGAACGTCGGCTTTTCCGGCGGCGAGAAGAAGCGGATGGAAATCCTGCAGATGGCGCTTTTGGAGCCTCGCCTGCTGATCCTGGACGAGACCGATTCGGGGCTCGACATCGACGCGCTGCGGATCGTGGCCGAAGGCGTGAACGCCATGCGTTCGGCCACGCGTTCCATGCTGGTGATCACCCATTACCAGCGCCTGCTGGACTACATCAAACCGGACAAGGTGCACGTGCTGGCCGCCGGCCGCATCATCGCCTCGGGCGGCCCGGAACTGGCTCTGACCCTGGAGCGCGAGGGTTACGACCGGATCGTGGCGGAGGCCGCATGAGCGCGCCCTTCCGCATCGATCTGCGCGACGTCTCCACCTTCCCCACCCGGCGGGACGAAGCCTGGCGGCGGAGCGATCTGCGCCGCGCCGTGGCGGGTCCAGTGGCGACGGCGACCGAGCTTGCGTCCCCGCCCGCCGGCGGTCCGTTCGCCGCCATTTCCGCCGACGAGACCGCCTTCGCCAACGGCCGGCTTTCGGACGGGGGGGCGCTTGCCCGGCTCACGCTCAGCGATGGGGCGCATCGGCTGCGCTTCGTCACCGACGCCGCTGAAGG